>DULR01000068.1 GCA_012840245.1 Clostridiaceae bacterium | reverse complement strand
CATTGTAAAGAGGCTTTCGCGGCATAAACGCTCAGTTTTTACACACTTATGGACCATTATTTTGTAATTATGTATAATAAATCAAGAAAGGAGAACCTAACTTAAGTTTTTTAAAAAATTGTCTTGATAGAGGGGAGCATTATACCACTATTTTCTAAATATCCGGCAACTCCTCCAACATTTAAGCCACCTTGAATGTTAATATTTATTACTCCAAGATTCCTTACAGTTCCTCCACTTATATAACCAAACAATCCTTGACATTCAGTATCACTGTGGTTAATTTTAAGGCCTGTTATGACTTTATTGTTGCCATCGAATGTGCCTTTAAATGGATAAGAATCAGTTCCGATGGGCATCCAGCCTTCACCGCCTTGATAGCCCGACAGGTCGATATCGTTCATAAGCTTAAGATAAACTGCTGCATCCGCATTATTGAACAAAAACCTCTCAAGTCCGCCTAACTTGGAATTAACCAATACGGCGATCTCCGCAAGCTGTGAAGCTGTGTAGATCTCCAATGGGCTTTCTGTTGTGCCGCTGCCCGCCATTCGCATCATCATGCCTGCATTTTGCGGAATATATACAGTTATACGAGGAAGCTCCATGCCATATGCAGTCTCATAATCCTCGCTTAAAACAGCTGTAAATACATACAATCCCCTTTGAGGGCAATCAGCGTCATAGGGATGATCTGCTTCCCATGTTACCGGGATTTGGACTGTTGCGCCATCTATTATACCTTCGACTGTCTCCGGGAATTGGGGAGTCATAGTATTTTGCCAGCAAACTTCTTCTGTCAGCTCAGTAAAATCTGAGATAATATTCTTTGCTGTTTCACCTACAAGTACTCTAATAATCGGAGTTACGGCATTTATAGTAAAATTTTCTATCAGGGGAATGAAAATATATTCACCGTCATTATCCCCGTTATATGAGGGTGAGGATGTCCATGTCACAGGAACGGGTATGTCCATGGTATTGATGTCGATTGCCGGATCAGTAGTAATCGAAGTGTCATCCGAACCCAGGTTCACAGTTGCCATAAGCATATCCGGCAGGTTCAGCTCTGATTCGTCAGTACCTGACGGTACTCTCTGTACCTCAATTTCCGGTGCCAACTCTTCAAAAGCAATGATTTCAAGTGATTGAACACTGCCCGTATCCCCGGCAGCATAAGCCAGTACCTGTCCGATCGGGGTGTTCCCCAATATAAGAGCAAATACCAGCAACAGTGATAATACTCGTGATATTTTTTTTGTCTTCATCCTTATGCCCTCTTTCTGCTGTTTCTCCCGCTTACCTGGTTATATGGTACAGGTGGAATACTTAAGGCCTCACTTAATTGCAGATACCATAGGTTGCGGTTATATTGTGCAGAAATAAGACTATCAGAAAAATCATAACTAAATATTTTATTTGCATGAAACATTAATTTTTCGACATGAATCATTGATTTTTCTGCATTTTAGAAAAATAGTATTAAAAAATGTTTTCAAATCCATGATAAGGCATAAATATCTTTATCATGGTATTAGACTGTTTTTGCCGGTAAATGCAGAAAATAACAGCAATTATGGTAATCGTATTACATTAAGCAATGCAACATCGGCCGGAGCAAAAGCAAAGTTTTTTATTTCATCTTTGTTGACCCATCTGGCTTCATTATGAACATTAAGCTGCAAATCTTCCGAAAGAGCAAGCGCCTTATATGCAATAAGACATATCTCTCCAGTTTCGTATTTGTATACGCAGCTTCCCAGATAGTCCTGAACCTCGATCTCAAGATTCAACTCTTCCATGATCTCGCGTTTCAGACATTCTTCCGCAGTTTCACCGTCTTCGATTTTTCCACCCGGAAATTCCCACATCAAAGATTGCTTGTCCTCTTTTGAACGTTGAGTAATGAGTATCTTGCCGTATTTGTTCATAATAACTGCCGCAGCGACATCAATCATTCAAATCAACCTCATAATCATGAATTTTCTGATATTTTGAGTTTGTAGCTTATAATATACCCGGTATTTTTGTCTGAGCTAAACTTAGGATCGATATCCAACCAATCTCCATTATAGCCAAGATCGTTCATGGTAAGCTCCAAATGGCACATTGCGATACCCATATCCAGCCGCTGGATATCGAACCCGACTACGTTTTTATACGCAACCGACCTTTTTATAAAGAAATGCAGGATATCACCATCTTTAACGATTCTCCAGGGCTGTTTGTTGGAGGCGGAAGGCGCAAGGCGTACCATTTCAAGAGCTTCCCTGAAATGTTCTGCCCCAGCTTCATTGAGCGGTTTATCGAAGCTTTTATCAAAAAAGAGTTCCGACCAGTTCTTCCGTGTCCTTGAACCGGCTGTCATAACGAAAACCTGATCGACAAAGCTTCTTTTTTCTCCGGGATAGCCCACGGGCGTTATGACCGGCATGAACTCCTTATCCTTAAGACCAGCTGCATCTGAAAATCCGGATCGGTTGAAAGTGCCACCAAGCCAGCATGTTCCCAGACCCAATGAGGTGGCATATAAGATGATCTTTTCAAAAGCATAGCCCAGGTTTTCTTCATAACGCTCTTCAGGCTCCACCACTGCACATATAAATGTCCTTGCCCCCGATATAACTCCGTATGTTCCAAGTTTAGCTCCGGAAACGGCGTTATCGGTATCTATCATCATAAATCTCATATTCGTGCCGAACGGACCTTTGACATTTTTGATATAGTCTTCGAGTTTATCCCTTAAATCCTTAGATAACGGCTCATTTTTGTACGTGCGGATTGATTTTCTTAACAATATTGCTTGTTTGATGTTCATCGATATCACTCCAAAATATAATTATAATACTCTTATCCAACGATAAGCTTGTTGGTTTTCTTAAGATACTTGGCCGGTATTGGCTTCTCCAGTTTCCAGATAATATTCATAGGTCTTGACCCTTTATGGCTAACATAATCAACAAGTCCAAGGAAAGTATATGGTTGAGCCATAATTATAGAACCAATCCTTTCTTCTCTGAATTCTCTGACAAAAAGCAGTACCTTGTTACCCAGTTTTTTATGATTAATATACCTTTGTCCTGTAGTAGAAGTTTCAGAAGTAGTACTCTGAGATTGCCAATGGAACAGATATTCACTTATAGAATAATCATTATACATCGTAGTTGGAGAGTAGTCCTTTTCTGACTTATTCAGAGTAACAAAAAGTAAATCTGTATTTTTATCGCTTAAATACAATACACCCTCTCGCATTGGAGGCATAATGTCCTCAGTATAATAATCGAATGCAGAAAGTATCTGGTCTCTTGTATAATTGCAATATAAATCCAGCGGGCATTCATACCCCAAATCAATCTGTTCATCAACAAGGTCAATTGAATTAAATCTGATTTCCAGAAGTTCCATTATCTCTTTGAATAAAACTTCATTTTTCTTAATGGATCTTATGCTTTCAATAACGTTATCAAAACCGCATCTTTTAACAGGCTGCTGACGGAAGGTATGATGGAGCATATTTAGCATTTTTTTCTCTTTTGTATTAAGCATGTCTATCGATATTTCATCGATTTCAGGTAATATATCGATCAGAAAGCTAATCCATCTTCTTGAGTCGATACTTGAGAGTCTGAGCATCCCTTTTGTTATGATATCTTCATTCTCTGAAGTGAAATCCTCTTTAACTTTTGCAAGAACACAGAGTCTTGAGAAATTATTCATTGCATAAATTGATTTGAGTTTTATATGATAATGCTCAACAAAATTTGTCAGTGTAAGAGCTTTATTCGTATCCTCTTCAAAGCTTGCAATCTTTGAAATCAATCCATTCTGCGTTCTTAATGAATGCTTTATGTTCATAAGAATGTATTCTTTTGCTATCTTTTCAAGTTGTATAAAACATCCCTTGGGGAGAGATATAAAGTCTTCTTTTATCTCCCTTTGGATGCCCTTTGAAGTATTTGAAAGAAGAGCTTCAAACTTCTCTTCAAAGTTATACTTTCTATTGGCCTGACCAATAAAATCAAGCACAGTAAGGCATTCCTTTCCTTCGCATAGTCTCAGGCCTCGGCCAAGCTGCTGCAAAAATACCGTTAAGCTTTCCGTTGGCCGTAAAAATAATATTGTATTAACTTCAGGAATATCTACCCCTTCATTATATAAATCCACAACAAAAATAAAGCGATAATCCCCTCTAACGAGCCTCCTTCTTGCCTCATTCCTGGTTTCATCATCTGATTCTGCAGTCAGGTAAATCGAAGGAATATTGTTTTCATTGAAAAAATTAGCCATATATTTCGCATGTTCTTTCGAAACGCAGAAACCTAACCCTTTTACATCATCCATATCTGTTATATATTTATCCAGAGCCTTTATGATAATTTTTGCTCGCAGATCATTTCCTGTATATATTTTAGAAAGCTCATTCTTATCATATCCGCCCCTTGTCCAGCGCAGACTCTTCAGATCTACGTTATCAGTAACCCCAAAATAGTGGAACGGACATAGTAGTTTTCTTTCTATTGCCTCAGGCAAACGAATTTCGGCTGCAATCCGGTAATCAAAATATTTGAGAATGTCTTTTCCATCCATTCTTTCCGGTGTAGCCGTAAGGCCAAGTAAAATTTCAGGTTTGTAATACTCAAGCAGTTTTTGGTATGTAGGGGCTGCTGCATGATGGAACTCATCGACAATTATATAATCGTAAAAATCTGGAGTAGTCACATTTTCAAACTCTCTGGAATTAAATGTTTGAACAGACATAAAAAGATGGTCCAGACTATTTGGTGTATAGTTTCCTACAAACAGCTCACCGAAATTCGGATCTCTGAGAACCATTCTGAAGCATGCAAGACTTTGTTTCAGTATTTCTTCTCTGTGAGCTATAAAAAGCAGTCTGCATGGTTTATGACGGTTTTTATACACATAATTCCTATAATCAATTGCTGATATAACTGTTTTGCCTGTGCCTGTTGCTGCGACAACAAGATTGCGCCAGTGGTTACGCACATATCTCTCAGCCTGCAGCTTGTCCAAAATCTCTTGTTGATACGGATAAGGCTGAATATCAAAATTATAGCTTATTGTTTCTTTATTTCCACCTTTTTCTGCCTTTATGGCAGCTATAAGTCTTGATTTTTCCGCCGGATTATAATAAGCGAACTCATTACTGTTCCAATAATTCTCAAAAGTTGCTTCAATTTTTTGGATAGTTTCTGGCAGGTCCTTCTGAGTTATTTTTACATTCCACTCAAGCCCACTTGAAATTGCAGCATTTGATAGATTACTTGAACCTATATAAGCCGTTGTAAATCCGGTACTTCTGTAAAAAATATATGCCTTTGCGTGAAGCCTTGTCCTTTTAGTATCATATGATACTTTTATTTCAGTATTTGGAAGTTCACTTAATTCCTCAATAGCTTTCGCATCAGTTGCTCCCATATACGATGTTGTTATTACCCGGAGTTGTCCTCCATTTTTAGTAAATAAAGTTAGTTCATCAATAATAAGACGCAATCCACTCCACTTGATAAAAGAAACCAGCATATAAATTCTGTCGCAACTGAGGATTTCTTTTTTTAGTTCCGAAAACATACTGGGTTCATGTATCGCACCGGTAAACAGAGAGCTCCTTGCAATGGAAGTAGCAGGCCTTATAATACTGATTTTATCATTCACAGCATGTATATTATCTTTTTTTCTTATATAAGCTATCAGGAGCTTGGCATTTTCATCAACTATAAAATTCTTCATAAAGTTGTCTTTTGTCTCAGCTTCAATAACTTCCAATAATTTATTACATAATTCGATTTGCTTAAATATATCACCCCCATTTTCCTTCAAGTTTTCAAGCGCTGTCTCCAAAATCTCCTCAAAATACTGTGCAAGGATTTTGGCAGCTTCCTCTTTGTCGATGGAATCTGTTATAACAATGTTTTCATCACTGTTCAATTTTGAACGGATAATTCTATTAATGACCTGTTCATATATTCCGGAAGGTAACATATATTACTTCACTCCGTAAATACAACTACATACATAAAAGTTAAACATAAAATATATCAATACAAAACTTGATTTATCTTTATAATACCACAATATACCATATTTATTTTGTCAATATCCTTTATTTTAAACAAATATCTCTGTATAGTATCGATTTTTCGTAAAGAATAAAATGTGTACGGAAATTAATAAAGGATTCAAATAGATAAGATTCTTCGCTGCGCTCAGCATGACAACAAAATGGCAATAAAACTAAAAGCCCCGAAAACACAATGTTTCAGGGCTTTTCATCGTGATCCACCGGAGACTCGAACTCCTGACGATTTTCACGGTATGCAAAGCTTGGTTACGCAATTAGGTTATAGCAGCTAATTAAGTATGTTATATATCTTTTAAAGCAGCTTCCATGCCTATTACCATGGCTAAGCGCATTTTCCTAACCCCAGATGGGGTTAGAGGCTTTATATATACATAGGGTCATTTTCGATCATCATTTGCCGCTTTTTTATTCCTGGTGACTGCTACCCATACCGCCACTCCCAGGCATAGCACTATAGCTACCACTACCCCTGTTCCCATAAAAAGCACCTCCCATATCATAAATATTCTCACTCTTTTTGCGGCAAACCTGCAGCCGCTCCTGCATGCGCTTCTTTTTCCAGGTACCATAAGTAAGGATATGCCTTCCTGTATATATCCTTCTGGTCTTCAAGGGTAAAATTCCTCGTTTCCACAACAGGCGCCGCCAGGTTCAGATCCTCATATTTGTCGGCAGCAAGTCTCATCCCAAGCCTGTTCATCCTTGTGTACTGCCAGGTCCCGGGAAATGGAGTGTTATAGCTTAAAACAAGCTGTATCTTTTTATATTTCCTAAAAAGCCGCTCTATCAATCCCAGGGTCTCGCCCATGGTTTCCCTGGTGTCGCAGTAATGGCCGATCATAAAACTGAGGCATATAAAAATTCCGGCATCATGGGTATATTCTATGACCTCCAGCGCTTTGCCTATATCAATATTTTTCCCGATCTTATCCAGAACCTCCTGGCTCCCGCTTTCAATACCATACTGTATGCCGATGCAGCCATTTTCAGCCATTTTTCCGATCAGTTCCCTGCTCATTTTATCGATCCTGGATTCACAGCGCCAGCGTATGTCCAGCCTGTGTTTTTTTAATAGATCTATAAATTTAAGTACCCGCTCCGGTATCCCGGTAAAAGTATCATCGGTAATAAAAAGCTGTTCCATCTTATCCCCGAGCATGAGCCTGAGCATCAGGACTTCCATGTAAAAATTGCTGATGTCTCTCACCCTGTAAACAGCGCCTGACAAGGCAGTAGCTGCGCAATATATGCATCTGCCGCTGCACCCCCTGCTGGAAGATACGTTAACGATGCCCCGCCATCCTGAAATGTCTGTTAGTTCGCGTTTTACTATAGGCAGCAGATCAAGGTCGGCTATCAGTCCCCTGTGTTCATTGAGGATGATCTTATCGCCTTCTTTGTAGACGATGCCCGGGATATCTTTAGGGTTTATACTTCTGCCCCCTGATGATACCATCTCTGCAATCTCAAGCATTGTCGCTTCGCCTTCCTTCAGCACGACAAAGTCTACGCTGTCGGACTTTATGCATTCCATTGGGCATAAGCTTGCATGAGGCCCTCCGAGAACAATCTTGATGCCGGGGAACTGGCTTTTGATTATCCTTGCGACGAGAAGAGCCTTGTCAGCATTTTCCGTAAACACGGAAATACCCGCTATCACAGGCTGCTTTTCGCTGATTTGCCGTACCAGGCCGTCCATGGTCTTCTTATCAGGAAATATATCCCTGACCATGGTCTCATAACCGTTGAACTCAAGGAACGTAGCTATTGAAAGCAGCCCAATCCATGGCTTGTCAACGAGCCCGTCAGCATATTCCTCCTTTAACTGGCCGGCAACTTTTAAGCTCAGCAGCATTATCCTGTCCATAGTTACCTCCGCATATCACAGTGTCCCGGCGATCGAATCACCATGGACAATTCTACCGTCGGGATATATTATGCTTTCTATCTCTTCGGCGGGAAACCATATCCTGATATTTGAGATCGGGCTGGTTTTCAACAATATCCCTTTCTCTTCCGCTATGATATTATTGGTCACCCTTTCTCCGGCAAAACTCAGGTTCGAAACCGTCCTGACAATGATCCTGTTTTCCATCCTTTCCATCACCCCAGTAACATGATCGTTATTGCATACCCGGCAATTCTAAACATCCGCGTGGCTTTTCAGATAACCCATGCTCCTCAGCGAGGTCAGGGCCGACCTCAATGTTCCTTCCGCATCCGGCATGGGGATACTGAAATGGTCACTTATGGCTGATTTGATGAGTTCCATCCCAACTCCCCTGAACAGGGCTTCAATAATAAACGCTGCGTTATGGTTCAGCCTTACAAGGCTGTTTTGGGCGGAATTAAACAAATAAGGCTGCTCTCTGACAGAGAACATATATATGAACGGATATATATGGCTTTCGCCCCCGGCTTCTGCGATCCCTGCAGGCAGGTAATGGCTCGAGTATGGGCCGGATACCTTTACATCCCCATGACCCACACCACTGAAATGCCTGGAATCATGAAATATGTTTTTCATTAAAAAAAGTATCTTAAAATAGTACCGTACATATTCTGAGCTCTTCATCAGATCGCAGTAGAGGCGGCTGTCAATACCGTCAGGGAGCAGGGCACATTTTGAACAGCAGCTCTTCATTTGGCAATTGCCGCAGTTTCTCTTTTTTTCTTCACGTTTTATGATACGGAGAGCTTCATCCCTCAGGTTTATCCGGGAAGATAAAATATTCCCAAGGCTTTCAGTGCATCCTCCGCAAGGTATGACATTGCCCTCGCCGTCAATCCGCAGGCTCGTCATCCTGGCCAGCCGGCAGTATTCGGGACCCGTCCATCTGCATGGATCTTTTATGCTGCATGTAAGTTCATAGTCATTTCTGAATTTCCCCGTTGCAATATGGTACTTTATGTTTTTTTCCAGCGCTTCAAAATCCTCAGGGGTCTCAACTGTGAGAATAGCGTTCCCATCTGCCGGGGCGCTGTAAGCCTGCCCGTATTTTATGGTTTTCGAAACCTTTTCTCCGGGCAGATAGAGATCATTGATCCGGACAGAGATATTTCCCTCGTAGTCTTTCTGCACCTGGCAGACGTTTGTACCGATATATCCTGCCTGGCGCAGCTGCTCCCTGTAAATGTCGTATTGCCTGTCCAGCCTGCTGATCACCCCTGCTCTTTCGGTAAACAGGACACCTTCGTCTTCTTTTGCGGAATATGGGCTCCTTTCAATAATAAGAGCAGTGTCAGGGCCGATATAAGGTTTAAGCGACAAGAGCACCCGGTGGTCTATGGTATTTTCAGGAAGACGCACGAAACTGGCGTAGCCTTTGTTGGAATTTACTTCATCCCTTCCTTCCATGAACATGATCAGATTTCGTAATAAAGGGGCGTGCCTTTCGGCCAGTTCGTCCATACCGACAGCCGGCAGAAGCTCCCTGGGCAGGAGATTCCTGCGGGGAAACAGTCTGGGCGACTGTACGGTCCTGTCCGATATTATCCTGATATTTTCCGGACTGACAAGTTTTTCTTCCCTGACGGTCCTTAAAAACTGGATACATTCTTTCTCGTTTTCTTCGGTAAGGTATAATGTCAGCTTAAGGGTAAGACCGGCCTTTTGCAGGTAGTTTCCGAAGAGCCTCAATGTTTCCGCACCACAAGGGCGTCGAACGATCATATCCACATGCGTGCAGCTAGCATCCGCCAGCCTGGCCAGGGTCTCTGCGCTAATATGGCCGAGGTCGACAGATACCTTGAATATCAAGTTGCTGAACTTCCTGCCCAGAATGTCCATAAGCTCGTCAAAGTACGGCAGCGAAGCGATATTTTCACATCTGAGAACGATTGCCTGCCCCGGGATCCAACAAGCCCGGGACACAGCTTCAAGCTCCCTGATCACGTTTTCGGGGGAAATAAAAGATCTTGCCACCTTATCGAGGTCAGCTCTGTACGACAGTCTTTCCAGGGGTATCTCCACCTCCGAAAGCCTGGTATAAAGAAAATCGCTGCTTTCATATGGGGAATACGGGGAGTCACATAGCCAATTTTCGACTGGACTGTCGATGTAATACACGTTTGTATTGCCCGTTCTGGCTGATACGCTCCTTATTTCACGCCATGATCCCCTGTCCTTCATGATGAGCTCAAGCATGGTATTTTCCGGTTCGAACAGTATACATATATCACAGCGTGTATCGTCCAGTATTGCAGGATGATGACTGAAAACAAACTGACCAAACCATATGACGGCCAATGAATCATCATATTCCTTTATAAATTCCGTTACCAGCCTCGATAGCTCGTAATTATCCTCCCTTATGAAAAAGACTACTTTATCTGCGCCACTATTTCTTATCGCATCAAGGATCTCTGTCTCTTTTCCCAGTTCGAACCTGATGAACCTGCTGGATATGATCCTCTTCGATCTCAGGAAGCCGATCACACTTTCGATATCATAATTGGACATGGCCCTTAAAACCCCGCTGTTGGCGATCTCCAGGTTTATAAACAATGTACGCGAATTTATGTATACCGTTTCCATTAAGATCCTCCCCTCCCGTTGTTATACGATGTCAGCTGATTTTGCTGGCAGCGCTGTACAGGCTATAATACATGCCCCGCCTGCTCATAAGTTCATAATGGGTACCGCAGTCGACTATCTCCCCGTTATCCATCACATAGATCATGTCGGCGTCAATAATGGTCGACAGCCTGTGTGCTATGACTATGCATGTGCAGTTCTTGTTCCTGAAATATTCGGAAACCTTCTTTTCATTTATGGAGTCCAGAGAGCTGGTGGCTTCATCAAGGATTATTATGCGAGGATCGTTGACGATTGCTCTTGCCAGCGCTATCCGCTGTCTTTGGCCGCCGGAGAGATTAAGACCCATCTCTGATACCATGGTGTGGTATTTCATGGGCATTTGTTCTATGTCATCGGCTATCTGAGCTATCCTTGCCGCTTTCCGAACCTGTTCGAGATCTATATCCTCGTTGTTCATCCTTATGTTATCAAGGATGGACTTGTTAAAAAGGTACATATCCTGCGGTACGATCCCGATCTGCCTCCTGAGATCCTGTTTGTCGTATTCATTCATATTGATCCCATCATAATAGATCTCACCCTCGTCGACGGGATACAGCCCAAGAATCAGCTTGCTCAACGTAGTCTTGCCCGAGCCTGAAGGTCCCACTATCGCTACCTTCTGCCCCGACCTGATATCCAGGGAGACGTTTTTCAGGACCTTTTCAGAGTGTTTCGTATATGAAAACGAAATGTTCCTGATAGTTATGTTTCCCTGTATCTTTCTCCTGACGGCATTTTCAGGCACAGCCTCCTGACGGGTCTGCAAGATATCGCGGAACCTTTCAACATATGAGGACGCCAGCAGAAAATCGTTCCATGCATTCGACAGAGAGACCCCAAGGGAGAAAAACATGCCAGCCAGTGAATAGAAAGCGAAAACCTCGCCTATGGTGACCTCGTTATGGAAAAACCTGTATAACCCGAAAAACAAAACTACTATGGGACCTGCCGTCCTGATAGTATTCAAGACCGTGCTGTAAATATTGACTATTTTGCTTCTGTCTATGAATTTGCACAGGAACCTGTCGTACTTGTTTTCCCAATTTTTGTATATTTCTTCTTCACAGCCTGAAGTCTTGATGCCAAGCATCGAATAGACAGTTTCGACCTGGAAAGCCTGCAATTTGCTGTTTTCCGTTATTTCCCTCAGATTCGCGTCCTTGATATAAGGCCTGGTATATAGTATGAAGAAGACATTGACCAGGAAAATGACCATCGTAACGGCTGTGAGGTACAGGGACTTCGAAAGCATGTAACCTGTTATGAAAGCGATCGCCCCGAAATCTATAAGCCCCTGGATAAGCCGATCCGAAATCAGGTCCCTTATCACCTGCAGACTGTTCAGCCTGAAAATCAGGTCTCCTTTTGACCTGATGTCGAAAAATTTATAGGGAACTTTCAGCAGGTGCATGAAAGTCTTCTTCATCATCGCGACATCGATGGCAGCCTGCAGTCTGATCAGGCCCTTTCCTCTCATGAACAGCAGAAGCGAGTAAGCGAGCAGGAATACCAGGGATACGAACGGAATAACGTATAGGATTTCGCTGCCGTTACTGGCTGCCTTATCTACAAGGAACTGGATACCCATGGGGATAGCCAGGGTCAGAAAGTAAGTGATTACAGAAAGAAGCAATATTTTAAAAAACAATGGTTTATTTATTGTAATATTTGAAAACATGTCCTTCCACATCGAACCTTGTTTTTCACACTTTTTGAAGTTTGCTCCGGGCTCGGCGGTCAGGACATAACCGCTGAAATTTTCTTCAAGCTCCTTTTTGTCTATGCGTCTCCTTCCTATGGACGGGTCCACGATCACTGTCTTTCTGCCATCAATCTTTTCAAGCACTACGTAATGATTGTTAGCCCAGTAAATTATTGCAGGGCATTTTACATTATTCAGCGCTTCTGCATCCCCTCTATAAACCTTCGTTTCAAAGCCCCTGATGGTAAGCAGTTTCTTCAATTGGCTCATCTGAAGGCCATCCCTGCCGACATCAGTATTTTCTCTTAAACTGAACAAGGTGTCATGGCTGCCATAATACCTCAGTATCATGGCTACACAGCACAGTCCGCATTCGTTCTGAAGAAGCTGCTCGACATAAGGAACCTTATTCCTGGTTTTGTACTTCATCGTATACATCCTTTCTTTTTACTATGCCAAGGTTAAGGATCGACGGATAGGCATTGTTCTCCAGGCGAAGCAGCGCCATGCCGATCCCGGACAAACCGAGCATCCCGCTCAACAGATCAGTGGATCCGGCCAGGCCATATTCCAGGCCGTTCTCCTGTACCCGCTCCAATATCTCACCTGCTTTTTCATAAACATACTTCAATGACGTCCTGTCACGGAGGATCCGTGATATGGTGAGAAGTATGTCGATATTCCCAAACAGGCCATGACACATGCAATGATTTAGATCAGGATCCAACCCGTTGTTTTTGACCTTATCAATGCATTTGTACACATCGTTCCTGATATATTCATAGTCTTCGTGCCTGCAGTACCTTAAGGCAGCCGCCCTGGCCAGGCCGATCCCTGCCGCTCCATGACACCAATAGACCTGGTCTCCCCGGGAGTTCCCGCGCAAATCTTCCCAGTTGTTTATGTATGGCCTGTAAAAACAGTTTTCCCGCCTGACAAGCTGCATCCCCAGGTCGTAAAACATACTTTCCTTCAATATATGCCCCAGGTGGATCAAAGCCAGAGCGTAGCCGGCATATCCGTGGGAAAGCCCTGTAAGCAATCGTTCATCAGTATTCTGTATGTACCGGCTCAGTTTGTATCCGCACCTTTTCGCAAAATCCAGAAGATCCCTGTTACCGTCCGCTTCATATATATTGAGGCACAGCTCCGTCATGCCTGCCAGGCCGCCCAGGAAATCGTATTTCGGATCAACGTCTTCGAGATTGCGATCCTTCAGCATCCCGGCAAAGAAAAGATAATCCTTGTAAAGTTCATCATCACCGAGCAAAACAGATAAATTGTAAAAAATGTAAATCAGCGAGCCAATGCCTGAGTATGCCGATAAAGGCTGACCAGGGTTGTCTATGTGATATGTTCCTCTGAGCCCCCTTATTGCTGCATACAGCAGCGATCTGTATTTCTCGTCGCTTGTTTCATTGTAGAGATATGCAAGAAAGAGATACACTCCTCCGCCCTCATACAACAGATGGTTCAGCGGACCAAGCTTCAGTTTGTTGTCCTCCGAAACCAGAAGAGTCAGCCATGACGCGCATTCCCGGGTCTCATCCCATGTTGCTGTATTATATAGATAATCGCCTATATCCATCGCGCAAGACAGAAAATCCCTGCTGCCTGTAAATATTTTTTGCCTGATCCTGGTGCGATCTTTACACGTACCGTATGAAATCTTCCATACATCGTCACAGGTCGTCGCAATGGATTGGCGTATATAGCACAACTGTTTTTTCAGGTCTGCTTCGCTTAGGGTTTCTGTCCTTTCAGTCAGGATATCGATCATGCTTTTTGCGAAAAAGTCTTTCACGACCAGGCCATCGCTGAAATACAGGTTTTTGGTGATAAAATCAGCAATAAAATAGGGTATGTCATCCCTGTATAATTCCTCGATCTCCCTGCCTGTCTTCAGGGACAGTACTGCGCTTTTGCTGTCGCTGTCCGTTCTCAGTAATGAGAACAGCCTTTTCCTGTCATCTTCGCTTTTCAGATATCGCGGATGGTATGAAGCGTCCAGGAATTTGCCGTATATGTATGTAGGCTTGAGTATCTGCCTGTATCTCGGGTTCAGTTCCCTGAAGGAACTCAGCAGTTCTATGAATTGTTTTTTCTTTCCCAGCAAAAGCCTGTAGCCGTCTGTGAACCCCTCAAGGATATCCGTGCAGTAATCCTGTATATTGACTTTTTTATCGTTTATCTTAACGATATTTTTGTTCTCAGCCATCGATACGAATCGTTTTACAAGCCTGATGTCATCGGTGCCCTTATCGACCAGGGCAAAAGTCTCCATCTTCCTGGACTTTTCTCCCCCTCCGCCCGATAGTCCGCTGATATCCAGATCCATGGAGGCCCTGTCAAAATTTTGCGGCAATATCATCGAACCGAGCACCGAATCGTTTATGCTTTCAAGAAAAGTCCTGAAAAAGCTTTTTGTGAACACTGTAGGATTATAATTATTGAAAAGAGTCTCCACGTCGACAATGACCGGAGTATTGCCTGAAGCAATGATGTTTTCTGAATGAATATCCGTTGACTTCAATACGTAGCATATTAGCAGGAGCACTCCTGTCTTATAGAAGTATTCTCGGATTTCTTCCACAGCCCTGCACTGTTTGTATTCGACGAACTCCTGGACATAGAAATCTTTGAAATTCACTGTCCTGACCGGCAACGGTTTTTTCTTTATCTCATCGTGCCCGGCGAACCAGTTGACGACCTTCTCAAATACTTCGTTCGCCCCTGTCCCGTTTGGTTTATAAACTATACGATCACCGGAAAAGTGAAAAACCAATACTTCCCTGCCATCATTATGACGATCGCCCACACCGAATTCTATCTTTTCCAGGTAATTTCCGGTTATATCCAGTTCTCTGCTGATCCTCTCAAAATTGTCCGAAACGTTTTTGATTGATTCCCTGATAAATCTCAGTTTATTATTGATTTTTTGATAAATGAGTGATCCCAGTACTGGGTACGCCTGTATAATCTCAAGGATAGTATCTTTACGCTTGAGCAGTTTACAGAAATGATCATATCTTTCTTCACTGGTCCTTCCCCTGAGGAGCGCCTGGTTTTTGCATATATGGATAGTGCTGATCAATGTTTTGATACTTATCATATATAACTCTTGTCTCATTGAAACAAGCGCCGGTAAAACGATACCGGTTCTGGAAATCTTGAGACCGGTTTCTTCAGTTATTTTATCAAGTTCCCTGTTCAGGTTTTCCTCAAAAAAACCAAGAAAATGACGAAAGAAGTTCTCAAACTCCCCCGAGGAACTTGCCAAAACAAGTTTCGTATTTTCAAAGTCATCCCTGCCGCCATATTTTTCGATGATCTCAACTGCACCCATTTTACTCAGGCGATCCTCCAATCAATGAAAAACATTTTTTAAAGGAATACCTGGATACGAGCGTACCCAGGTATCCCTAAATAGGTGAGAGACAATAGTATATAAGCTCCGGTCTTGTATTTTAAGAAGTGATAAAAATCCAGGCGTCAGCTATTGCATTGTGATGTGCACTTTGTCGTAGGACACAGAGCTATGGAACCTGCTATAACACCGCCAACGATCACACAGGCCCAAAGAGTACCACCGGCCGGATCTTCAACTTTTGACAATGTTTTAAGTTCGCTCTCCGGGATAAAGCCGGCTGGATCATTGTGTTCCAGACTAACCATTTCAAGCTTCAGCATGCGGGAGCCCCCTTTCTTTAGTTTTTTCTTTTAATCAGTGAACTGGGACAAGGCCAGGATATAAGCTGTCTCCGGAAACAGCTAATATATCCATGAACTTTTGGCAATCCACTGTTCGACCCGATTCCAGTCAGTAAATATCCACCTTTCCGATATAGAAAGCCGCGCTTGCCATAAATATGATCGTCCCTGCGAACAACCCGATGATCTCATTCATGCCGAACACGTATATGTGGAGAAAATCGCTCGCAGTATAAAACGGAATAAAACTTAAGACTGTTTCGCTTATATAATCCTTCTCCCCCAGGAAGGCAAGGATATTTTTTATGAACCAAAATGTACCTAAACATGATGCAAAACTGCCGATAAAGCTCTTGAACCTTATCGTCGTCAAAATGGCAAACCCGCCCACACATAAGGAATACAGCATATATATGAACAGCACTTTCAAAATGTCCATAATACCGGTCCCGACTGCAAGGATCAGGCTGGAAATGACGGTCACTGCCGACAAACATATCCCTATGGCCAGCCCAAGCAGGCCCAGGCTTATTATCCTGTAAACGACCAGCCCGGCACGTGAAACCGATTTAGTGAATATGATGGAAGCTGTCTTGTAAACGATATCGTCGCTAAGGTTTTTTGCAGCGAATATGAAGATCATTATTTCGCTGATGTCTGCAAACACGGCATATACATTTCTCATATGAAAGAGCTGCGGATTGGTCTTTGCAAGGTACGTCATGGCAAAAGCCGCTGTGGCGGCAAAAAGCAATCCCAGGTAGATATACGGTCTTATGAATATTTTTTTTAATTCATAGAATGATAATCTGATAATCTTATTCAACTCTGTTACCTCCGGTAAGATCCAAGTATTCGCTTTCCAACGATCCAAAATCCTGGGTTATCCCTGTCAGTTTGATACCGGCGGTGTATATTTTCGCCAGCACTTCTCCTATATCCCTTCCGCCCATATTTACTTTTATATGGTCTCTGCCGGCTTCCTCCACCTGCAGACGCTCTTCCCTCAGAAAATCCGCCAGTTTTTCAGCCTGATCAGTATTCAGCACGTAAACGCATCGTTTTATCCTGCTGTTTTCATTAAGCGTTATTTCTTTCAGTTTTCTTCCGTTCTGAAGTATCACGACTTTATCGCAGATCTGCTCGATCTCTGAAAGTATGTGGCTCGATATCAATACTGAAATATTTTTTTCCTTTGCCAGTTTCCTGATATATTCCCTGAACTCCTGGATACCGTTCGGATCAAGGCCATTGGTGGGTTCGTCAAGTATCAGCAGTTGGGGTTTATTGATCAGTGACTGGAGGATCCCCAGGCGCTGTTTCATACCCATGGAATAGGTGCTGACTTTTTTCCTGATTGCTTTTGAAAGGCCCAGCAAGTCTATATACTCATGAAACACTTTCTCATCGACAATGCTGGAATGCATGGAGAAGTACTTCAGGTTTTCCAGCCCGCTCAGGTATGGGTAGAAACCCGGCATTTCGATTATGCATCCGATCCTTCTGTCCCTGTTTTCCCTGACGCTGGAGCCGTTGATGAACACGTCGCCTTCAAAATTCTTTATGAGCCCGGTTATGATCCTCATTATCGTTGTTTTCCCCGAACCATTGGGCCCGATGATCCCCAGTATCTCGGACTTATCCGTCTCAAATGACAGGTTCTCGACCGCAACAGTCTTCCCATAGTTTTTACTGACATTATCCACCTTAAGAATCATGTGCTATCCTCCGCGGCAATGTTTTGTTTAGTAATTATATTGCGCCGATCATTCCAGTATAAGTATGTTAGGCACGATGTCGGGCTCGCAGAACTTGATGAGGCTGTACCCGAATCCGGCCAGCCCGACCATCAGCCCCAGCGAAGTGGTCCCGCGGAACACCCCGTCCTTCCACTTTTTAGAGATAATGTTCTCGTATAATTCCTGGAACACTCTCAGGCATTGGTCTCTTATCTCGTGTCTTCCAAGGACCTTTGCACAGTGCATAAGGATCAGAAGATTCCCCAGGTCCCCGTGACATAACGAAGGGTTATATCCAAAAGATTTCGTCATTGTTGTTCTAAGGGCAGTCTCTGTTTCGGCTTCCAACTGCGCGTCATCATAACCGTATTGGAGCAGCATAAGCTTGCTTAGAAGTATCCCCGGAGCGCCATGACACCAGCCATGGGAAATCTTTTTTTTCAGTACAGTTGAATGCCAATTTTCATGCTTTTCCGAGTACAGCATCCTTTCGAGTTTCAACGCATCCCGTATCGCAGGCTTTATATCTGCATCATTCGCCAGGAAGGCAAGTTTCGACATAAACGCTGCGATGCCGGCATTTCCATGGGAAAAACCCGAAGCGGGCTCAAAAACCTTGCCGTAGCTCCAGCCAGGAATATCCGGCGCATTATATGGCCTGCGGTTTTTCATCAGATGATCATAATTTCTGTACGCTATGTCAATGAGCAACCTCTTTTCCTGTTCACCGGCAGTATTTTCAAATATCGAGGTCAGTACGGCAATGCACCCGGCCGAACCGCTGACTACGTCAAATAAAGTGTCTTTGTCAGCCAGACTGCCCAATATGCCGATCCTGGAGTATATGTAATCCTTTAGTCCATTATTTGCAGTGATCCTCCTCAAATGGTCAAGTACATAGAAGTAACTGCCCAGGCCGCCGAATGCTCCTATAGTATAGGGGTGGTTCGTATCAAGGCCGTCCAGTTCCATCATGGGCAGCCGCATTGCCTCAAAAGCAGCGTCGATATACTCTCTCCGCCCGGTGATATTCCCGAGATAAGCAAGATACAACGCTATACCGCAATTTCCGTTGTACAGATCATTCCCCACTGGTTCGACAGACCATGTGATTTCCTTTTTGCCGAGAAGCACAGTACTTATCCATGTCCTGTCGGCCGTGGCTGCATTCTTGTTTATGACCGAGCTTTTAAGGATATAATCACCGATTTCGATCGACAGACTCAGCCATTTATCGGTGCTGAACCTGCCGCCAATATTCGCGCAATCATGAAAATCAATACCCGTGATATCCTTTGAAGCATCTGTACCCCTGGCTTTGAAGGACATGGCTATGAAGTTTTTCTGCATTACCAGGTCGGTCATGCCCATGCTGCGTATTTTATCGAGAGATGTATCAATAGGTGGGGTCTCAATAAAGTCTCTGGCTATCACGCGTCCTCTGCTGTATAAATGCCGTGATGAACTGTTGAGATTAAAGCACGGGATATCTCCGTCCAGCAGGTCCTTCTGCTCCCGGTGCAGTATCATATGGTTATAATTCCCGGCATATAGCCCGAGCCTGCTCAATAATATCTTCCTGTGGACCCTGTCCCTCATAAAGTCAGGATGAAGGCTTGCGGCAAGCAACTGTCCGTACAGGTATGTGGGTCTGACTATGAGCCTTACACTTTTGCCGGAGAAAAGATCCTGTACGATCTTCATGAACCTGTCCTTATTGCCTGATATCATCAGGTACATCCGGGCAAAACCGTCCATGACCTCTTCCTTGTAGTTATCCACTACCTGAGGATTCCCCGATAGTCTGGGTACGTTCTGCGCCGGCTTGATCACTCCATATTCTCTGGAAATCCTTATATCATCTTTATCCCTGTTTTTTATCTTTATGCCCTTTATTGGCGAACACTGTTCTTCAGCCGCTCCAAGCCCGCTCAGATCAGCGCTTTCTTCATCATCCCTGTTATCGTTCAATATCCTCTGGGGAAGGATCCCGACGGACAGGACCGAATCGTCTATTATCAGCCTGGCCTTCTTGAAGGAGTTGTCTTCGCCGCTGTCATTTATATTGAAATATGGATGGAAAAGCGCTTCAAGATCGATCAGCACCGGGTCGTCACGACAGGATATGATGTTCTCGTGATGCAGATCCTTCGCATTCAGTAAATAAAGAAGGCATATCAGTTGTCCGATTTTCCTGTAGTAGTTTCTGACCTGCGTGATATCCATGCATTCTATATGTCCGACATACTCCATCCATCCGTACCTTTTGCAGGAATACACCTTCACGGTCCTGATTTTAAGTACATCTTTTCCCGCGTTCTCGTTCACCCATGCCAGAAGTTTTTGAAAACCTTCTTCCATGCCCATGCTCCTGGGTTTATAAACAAGCCTGGCGTTTTCAAAGTGTATGATCGCCACAGATTTCCCGTTATTATGGGTATCGCCCAGGCCCAGATCTATTTTTTTTATTTTCCCCAGGCCTTCTGCCCCGCCAAAAACCTTCTGCAGCCTCCGATAATGGGCTATGGTATTGTCCAGTATCTCATATATATATCTGAATGAATTGCCGGCCTTTATGCACAGCAGCTCAAACAATTCATAATATTCTTCAAAAAACTCTTTTATAAGCTTTTTGTCGCTTGTCAGGCAATCAAAAAAATAGCTGAATCTTTCTTCAGGGGTTTCCCCTTTCAGGAGCCCCTTCATCCTGGAGATGTTCACTTCCAGGATTATCGTACGCATGGCCAGATTGCTCAAGCCTGATGCGATCTGGGATACAATGTCACGGATAAGTATGTTTTTATCAAGTATAATATCCATTTCCAATACTTTTGGATAAAAGTCATAAAAGCAGGACCTTATAAAGGGTATGTATAGTTTCATACTGCTTGCGCCTTCAAGTGCTTCACAGATCACCCTGTCATGATCGGGATCGGGCTCGGCATCGATCACAGATCCGATCCTCTCAGCTTTATGATCGTTTCCCAGACCTTTGTACAGGCATGACACACTGTCACGGGAAACCTTCTTTACCAATTTGTCAAGGTCTTCTGCCCTGTCCAATTCCGGGAAAAGCCTTAACCAATAATCAATAACATCATTCTTGCTAAAAGATCTCGTTTGCATTTGAAACCCTTTCTGTTGCTGTATATCATCACCGGATTTTTTAGACCGACCGTGCGTAAACCATTGATGACACAAATCGGACAGCAGTCATCGGTGCATGGTCATACCATGCAATAAGTTTCCGCACGGCCTGGAAATCTGAGCGGTGGCTTATCTAATAACCGCCCGGGTCTATTTAATTACATGAAGGCATGCATTCGACTGTAAGCGTGCAGTATTTTCCCTTGTTCCCGAGGAAACAGCTGATGAATGTGCCTCCGCTCACATCATGCATATCGATCTCTTCGATCTCCTGCAGGATATTCCCTGCCGGATTATCGAGCTCAGTATTAAGGCTATTGCGAAGAATCGGATTTTTCAGCATCATTACATTTTCCATACTTTCACCCCCTTCCTAACTTCTCGTAGTGTCAAAAATTCTAGTTGAATTTTGACCTAAACTATTTATTTCACTGGCTTTCACCAGTTACTTTCGTATCCCCCCTGAAATATTGGAAAATTCCCAGGGGCTTCTTTTATATTGAT
>DULR01000013.1 GCA_012840245.1 Clostridiaceae bacterium | reverse complement strand
ACGGTCATAATCCTTTTCGTGCTTTTTATATGGCGCGGCATAAGAGTGGCCATGAACGCACCCGATATGATGGGAAGCCTGATCGCCATGGGCGTTACATCGCTTGTTGCGTTGGAAGCTATTATCAATATTGCCGTCGTTACTTCTACCATACCAACAACCGGTATGCCGCTGCCATTTTTCAGTTATGGAGGTACATCCACAGTGTTCCTGCTTATTTCCATAGGCATCCTGCTGAACATATCCAAAGGTGTGGCTTTTGCTGACGTTCGGCTCATCAGGGACAGCAAGAGCAGGCAAAAGACAGCAAATATCAGAAGTATGAACGCATATGAATGATAAATGGAGCCGATGAACCAAATTGTCATTCTGAGACGAGCAAAACCCAATATGTCATTCTGAGCGGAGTTATGTCATTCTGAGCGGAGTTAAACCCAATATGTCATTCTGAGCGAAACGAAGTGTAGCGAAGAATCTTACAGAAAGCTGGTGTAGTATGAGATATATCATATCCGGAGGCGGAACGGGAGGTCATATCAATCCCGGGATAGCCATAGCCAGGGAAATCAAGACCCGGGAACCGGATGCCGAGATTCTTTTTGTTGGGACTGAAAACGGACTGGAAGGAGATCTGGTCCCCAGAGAGGGGTTCAATATCAGGTTCATTGAGGTCAGAGGTTTTAAGAGAAAGCTATCGATCGATACCTTCAGGACCATCGGAAAGCTGCTGAAAAGCTTTGGCTCAATAAAGAAGATATTCAGGGAGTTCAGGCCTGACGCGGTCATCGGGACCGGTGGCTATGTTTGCGGTCCTGTGGTATTTTATGCCGCGTTAAAAAAGATACCCACCCTGATACACGAGCAAAACGCCTTTCCCGGTGTCACAAACAGGATACTGGCGCGTTATGTGGACGAAGTGGCAATAAGCTTCGAGGAATCCCGCCGGAGGTTCAAGGGAAAGGCAAGGATCACCCTGACCGGAAACCCGATAAGAAGCGAGCTTTTCCTGCTCGATAAGGAAAAAGCACGTGAAAAAATAGGCATGCCCAGGGATATTCCCCTGGTGGTCGTGTTTGGGGGAAGCCTTGGAGCCGAGCATATCAATAATTGCGTAAAGGATATGATTATCCGCCACGGCAGGGATATATCATATAAACTTATCCTTTCAACAGGTATAAGGAATTTCGAAAATGTGATGAAGGGGATAAAAGAGCCCCTTCCTGAAAATATCCGTATCGTGCCGTATATCTATAACATGGGAGAGGTGCTGGCGGCTGCCGATCTGGCCGTAACCAGAGCGGGGGCTATCACTGTAAGTGAACTGTCTGCTCTCGGAGTGCCGGCAATCCTTATCCCGTCTCCATATGTGGCTGAGAACCATCAGGAGTATAATGCCAGAGCTCTTGAGAACAAGGGAGCTGCGGTCGTTATCCTTCAAAGCCAGCTTACACATGACATCCTGTTCGGGCAGATCGAAAAACTTATAAAAGATAAGGACCTTCGAAAGAGAATGGCGTCAGCCGCCAAAAAATGCGGTATAAACAACGCCGCTCCGGAGATCTACAAGCTCATTAAAAGAGCGATAAGCTCAAAAGTAAAGATATGAAGCCCAGGAGCAGGTGTTTATAATTGTTTGCGACAGAATAATTTTATTATTGGATCAAATTTATCAAACAGCGGTTTCAGATTGTCATAAATAAAACAATCGCCGTGATGTCCTTCTCACGCCGGATTGCGGCCAACCCCTACTTGTAACACGATTTTACCGGAAGCATATTATGAAATGTGTTCAATAGTTTGCTTCCGGGGGTGTTCTGCGTGAGCAATCTCATAATTGCCGGAGGTTCAAGGTTGAGCGGCATAATCGAAGTGCCTGGAGCCAAAAATGCTGTCCTGCCTGTACTTGCCGCTACTCTCCTGAACAATGGTACCAGCATTCTTGAGAATTGCCCGGAGTTGGACGATGTCTTTACAATGCTTGAAATACTGTCTGCTTTAGGGTGTAAAACTAAGAAAAAGGGATCACGCATAGAGGTTGATGCGTCAAATCTCACAAGCTCGTGCATTCCAGAGATACTGGCTAAAAGGATGAGATCTTCAATAATAATTCTTGGCTCTGTTCTGGCAAGATGCGGGGAAGTGCTTATAAGTTATCCGGGTGGTTGTGAAATTGGCATGAGACCTATAGACATGCATCTTCGCGCACTTGAACAGATGGGAGCAGAGGTGGATGGTTTAAAACATGGAATGCTCAAAGTCAGCGCCTCAAAGCTTCAGGGGTGCGAAATTCTTCTTGACTATCCCAGTGTAGGTGCCACAGAAAACATAATGCTTGCAGCCTGTTTTGCCGAAGGTGAAACATTGATAAGAAACGCGGCCAAAGAGCCGGAAATCGAAGATTTGCAGGAATTTCTCAAAAAACTCGGTGTCAGTGTATCAGGCGCAGGGTCAGGTGTGATCAGGATACAGGGAGTTAAAGAAATAAATGCAGAACCTGTCCATAAAATCATACCCGACAGGATCGTCGCAGGAACATATCTGGCTGCGGTGGCGGCAACAGGCGGAAGTCTTGTCGTTACAAATGTGGAATACGACCATATAGGCTCAATACTGTATTGTCTGAGACGTGCCGGCTGCAAAATCAAAAACTATACAGGCGGAGTCGTGACCCTGGAATCAGATGGAAAGCTGAAAGCGCTGGATCTTGTCAGAACATCTCCGTACCCCGGATTTCCCACAGACATGCAGCCCCAGATAGTCGCGCTCCTGAGCAAATGCTCAGGAACCAGCGTCGTTGTGGAGACAGTTTTTGAAAACAGATTCCGATACACTGAACAGCTTCAGAAAATGGGAGCGGACATAAGCGTGCAGGGAAGAACGGCCATAATAAGAGGTGTGGATAAGCTGACAGGTGCGTCTGTCGAAGCCAGGGATCTGCGGGGAGGAGCTGCACTTATAATCGCGGGGCTGGCAGCCGAAGGCGAAACACGCATTTCCGGAGTAAACTATATAGACAGAGGTTATGAGAGGGTCGAACAGGTACTGGCCAAAGTTGGAGCAAACATACGACGAGTTGAAGAGTCAAGAAATATGATATAATAACATCGAAGATCACGGACCGGGTACTGGATGCCTGGTATCGATCAGGATATTGGAATGCTTGAAGTGTTCTGAGGTACATATGAAAAAACGGCGAGGCGTTAAAAGAAGGTTAATAGTGTTATTGTTCATGGTTGGATTGACTGTTATCCTGCTTTTTCTGCTGTTTGCCCCAATATTTAATATCAGGGAGATCGAGGTTTACGGAAGCAGCAAATATCCGGACGATGTGATCAGGGAAGCCTCGGGTATAATCATCGGAGAGAACGGGTTCAGGCAGCTCAGCCTCAAACCCGAGTCCATACTTGATCTGAGGCTGCTTGACAGCGAAGAGAGGATAAAGAGGCTTTCCTATGTAAAATCATGTACTGTAAGGCTGCATTTGCCCGACAGGGTATCGATCGCCATCACCGAAAGGGAACCGGCCGCTTATCTGGTTTACTTCGACAACTACCTTGTCGTTGATGAGCAGGGCTATGTGCTGGAAGTTCAGAATGAGAGACCTGACGGACTTTTGAAGGAGATCAGGGGTATAGACTTTATAAAATATTCGTTAGGAGGCCAGCTGGAAGCATCGGACGTATCCCTCATCAGGACCGGCGTTACCATAATAAATACAATAAGGATATCTGATGAATATTCAAACCTGAAGCTGTTCGACGTATTGGACTGGGTCGACATGGTCGACAGGAATACCGCTATGATTTCCCTCGACAAAAGAATAATCGTCCGGTTCGATCCTCAGGATAAGCTTCAGTATACCATAGATTTCACAAAGGAAATATTTTTCAAGAAAATAAGCTCAAAGGAAACAGGAAGGCTTGAATTCTCGGGGGATCATTACCCGAGCTTCATACCTGATTAAAATACAAAATTAGGAGTGGTTCCATGATAGCTTTGCTTGGACTCATAGCCGGATTACTGATAGGCATTCTCATTCCCTACCATATTCCCCAGGAGTATTCCAATTATGCTGCAGTTGCTATACTGGCAGCACTGGATTCTGTTCTCGGAGGGTACTCCGCATCCCTTGAAGGGAAGTTCGATATCAGAATATTCCTGTCAGGCTTTTTCGCAAATTCGTTTATGGCGGCGATCCTTGCATATATCGGGGATAAGTTGGGCATACAGATCCATCTTGCAGCCATATTCGCATTTGGAAACAGGATTTTCCTCAACTTTGGAAATATAAGGAGAAAACTCATAAAGATCAATGAGATCAGCAAATAGAGACGGTCAGGCAATATAAAATGCCGGCAGTTCGTTTGCAGGTGCGGAAATACTATATATACGGTATTAATGTCATAATTTATTAAAAAAAACTCAATATATTGAGCCTGACTTGCATTGTTTTTTAATAAAAATATTGCTTTTATATGGGTTTGTTATATAATTAATTATGATAGTTATTTTAGTTTAAACTGGTACCCAAATATTTGATTCAAGTTTAAGCCGGTTACGGTTTATGGTTGTATATTACGCAAGATGACTCGTAAGGGGGATACAAAAGTGTTGGAATTTGATATCGATATGGATAGCTTTGCACGTCTTAAAGTCGTTGGAGTCGGCGGAGGAGGCAATAACGCCGTAAACCGGATGATAGCAGCCGGACTTCGCGGGGTTGAATTCATTGCAGTT
This sequence comes from Clostridiaceae bacterium, assembly GCA_012840245.1. Taxonomy (GTDB): domain Bacteria; phylum Bacillota; class Clostridia; order DSM-8532; family DSM-8532; genus DTU059. Next base: position 31,612 of record DULR01000013.1, on the reverse strand, counting down.
AACACTGATAAGCAAGCCCTGTTCTTATCCCAGGCAACTACGAAAATTCAGATAGGCGATAAGCTGACAAAAGGTCTCGGAGCCGGAGCGAACCCCGAAATTGGCGAAAAAGCAGCCAATGAGAGCCGGGATGAGATCGCCATGGCTATTAAAGATGCCGATATGGTTTTTGTAACTGCAGGTATGGGAGGCGGAACAGGAACCGGAGGTGCGCCTGTCATAGCGCAGATAGCCAAAGAAATGGGTATCCTCACGGTGGGCGTTGTAACGAAGCCTTTCCTGTTTGAGGGCAAGAAGCGCATGATGCAGGCCGAAGCGGGAGTAGAAGCTTTGAAGAACGTAGTTGATACTCTCGTTACCATCCCAAATGACAGATTGCTGCAGATAGCCGATAAGAAAATGCCCTTGGTAAAAGCCTTCAATCTTGCCGATGATGTTTTGAGGCAGGGCGTACAGGGAATTTCGGATCTGATCGCAGTTCCCGGTCTGATCAACCTGGACTTTGCCGACGTAAAAACCATAATGACCGATACAGGAATAGCTCATATGGGTATCGGCAGAGGAACCGGTGAAAACAAAGCCGAAGAAGCAGCCAAACAGGCAATATCCAGCCCCCTTCTGGAAACATCGATCGAAGGCGCCAGAGGAGTGCTGCTGAACATAACAGGCGGTCCCGATCTGGGATTGCAGGAGGTCAATCTTGCAGCAGAGCTTATCCAGGCATCGGCCGATCCTGAAGCGAATATAATCTTCGGTGCCGTTATTGACGACAACCTTAAGGACGAGATCATCATAACCGTTATCGCGACCGGATTCAACAAGACCGATCTCAAGCGCCCAGGTCAGCTGTTCAGCTTCGATCCAAAGAAATCAGCAGAACCTGTGCAAAAGAATCCGATCATAATCGACGAAGATGTTGAAGGTCCTGAAATACCCACGTTCTTAAAACGTAAAGGTTTCAGATAGTACATACAGGCATGGAATATACGGGGGCGCGCATTGCGCGCCCGTAAGCTGTTTTAATAGTAAAAGACAGATATAATTATGAGCGTAGCAACCACCGATTTGTCATTCTGAGCGTAGCAACCGCCGGCTTGTCATTCTGAGTGAAACAACCGTCGGCTTGTCATTCTGAGCGAAGCGAAGAATCTTAAAAATCTCTGGTGAAAAATCTTCCCGGGGCATACCGAAATACGGCATGTCCTCTTTTTTATGGCTTGCTGCGCTCACAAGGCAAGATAAACCAATATTGCTGAACGGCACTATTATTGTTGACATGCCGACCTTGGTGATTGTAAAATAGTAAGGCACGCTGGTGTAGCACAGTCGGTAGTGCAGCTGATTCGTAATCAGCAGGTCGTGCGTTCGAGTCGCATCACCAGCTCCATATAATCCTTGGAATCGCAAAGATTCTGAGGATTTTTTCATAATTATCTAAAGTTTACTTTTCGACAGGACAAAAATGTAATGTTAAAATGCTTGATTGAATATAATTAAAGTTAAAAATATACCAATGACTTAACAGCTGACATATTGGTTTAGCCTTGTTGAAAAGGGAACATCTGTTACAATATCATCCGAACAACATGCTAAAATACATAAGCTTTATAAAGAAGAATACCCGAATGTAAAAAACGAATAGACGAAAAAGACAATGATTATCTGCGATTCGGATCGTTTCCCTATATAGCGCAGCTGGAACGCAATGACGCAGCTGTTGCCCCATTTATTGAAGGAATATATAATACGATTATTATCAAAGATGTGGCAAAAAGGGAAGGAATCACTGATGTTTCGCTGCTGGCATATCATAGAAAACATCGTTTTTTTGGAATTGAAACGCAGGGGATATAAAGTCAATATCGGCAAGCTGATGGAAAATGAGATAGATTTTATTGCGTCTGACATGAATGAACGTGCTTACTATAAGGTTTCGGCTTCAGTGTTGGACAGCAATACATTGGAAAGAGAGCGCTCACCGCGCAGCCAGGCCTCTCATACCGACAGGATGAAGAGGTCTTTTTTGTTTGAAAACATTAGAAATAATATTTAAAATAATGTTGAGTTTGTTAAGAAATAAAATGGTAAGTATTATTATATATCTACCGACTATTGCTTTCGGAGGAGACTATATTATGGAAAAATGGCAAAGAGTACGTTTTCAGCCTTGCCTGCCTTTAGGTGATGACGGCAGAAGGATAACAGGTTCAAAAGAACACAGGGAGCTTTCGAAGAATGCCGCCAAAGAGGGAATGGTCCTTCTGAAGAACATCGATGATGTCCTGCCTCTCAGACAGGGTTCAAAAATCGCCCTTATCGGAAAGGGTACCTTTGATTATGTAAAAGGCGGAGGAGGCAGTGGTGATGTAACTGTTGACTATGTAAAAAACCTATATGAAGGCTTTAAGGCACTGAACGGACATGTCAGCATATTTGAGGAACTGGCTGACTTTTACCGTGAAAACGTAAGGAATCAATATGCGGGCGGAGCTTTACCGGGGCTGACTGTTGAACCTCCCGTACCCGAGGATCTCCTGAAAAGAGCAAGACAATACACAGATACTGCTGTGATAAGCATCAGCCGTTTTTCCGGAGAAGGTTGGGACAGGACCTGCGTGGATAAAAAGGCAACCGATTCACCAAAGAAAAAGAAATCCGGTGAAATCTTCGAAAATGGTGATTTCTACCTGTCTCACGCTGAAAAAGACATGGTAGAGGCGGTAAAGAGATATTTTCCGAAGATCATTGTCGTATTGAATACAGGAGGGGTTGTGGATACGAGCTGGGTTGCAAATGATGACAGGATCAAGTCGGTTCTGCTTGCATGGCAGGCCGGCATGGAAGGCGGACTTGCTGCAGCCGAACTTCTTTGCGGCTTTGGCAGCCCTTCCGGTAAATTATCTGATTCCTTTGCAGCTGATCTGGAAGACTACCCTTCGACCTCAGGTTTCCATGAGTCTGATGATTATGTTGATTACACAGAGGATATTTATGTAGGCTACCGGTATTTTGAAACTATTCCGGGCGCGGCAGAAAAGGTCGTTTACCCGTTTGGCTTCGGCTTGTCTTATACAACCTTCGAATGGTCCGAGCTTTCTGTGACAGAGCATATCGGCAGGGTACAGGTACGGATCAATGTGACCAATACCGGACGTTTTGAAGGCAAGGAAGTTATCCAGATCTATGCGGAAGCACCGCAGGGGCTTTTGGGCAAACCTTCAAAAAGCCTTGTGGCTTTTGGAAAGACAAGGCTGTTGAAGCCGGGTGAAACCCAAATGCTGATCCTGGAATTCACAGTTGATTCCCTTGCTTCTTATGACGATCTTGGGAAGGTCCAAAAGTCTGCTTATGTGCTGGAAGCCGGTGACTATATATTCTTTGCCGGAACTTCGGTGCGCGATGTCAGAAGGCTGAACTTCATATATTCAGTTCCCCATAACAGGGTCGTGAAACAGCTTAATGAAAAGCTTGCACCCAACAGGCTTAAGAAAAGAATGCTGTCCGACGGCAGCTTTGAAATGCTTCCATTGAAAGAAGCAAACGAGAGTTATAATGCAAACGGCCTTGAACCTATCCCTGCTGGGCTCACTGAATGTATTGCTCCTGCAGTGCGGGGAAGAGAAAGGTATTCGCTGTTGAAATCCGAGTACAAGGAAGGAGTACGTCCACTTATAGATGTGTATGAGGGGAAGATTACTCTGGATGATTTCATATCGCAAATGACGGACGAGGAAACAGCTCATTTGCTGGGAGGCCAGCCCAATACCGGTGTTGCCAACAGCTTCGGCATAGGCAACTTACCTGAATACGGCATTCCGAACATTATGACGGCCGATGGGCCTGCAGGACTTCGAATCCAGCCCAGGTGCGGTGTAACAACCACTGCCTGGCCTTGTGCGACCCTTCTTGCATGCACCTGGAACGAAGAGATCGTTTATGAAGTTGGCGCAGCAGGAGCGAATGAAGTCAAGGAGAACAACATTGCCATATGGTTGACACCTGCTGTTAATATTCACAGAAATCCGCTCTGCGGCAGAAACTTCGAATATTATTCCGAAGATCCCCTGCTTGCAGGGAAGATGGCAGCAGCCATGGTGAGAGGCATTCAGTCCAGGAATATAGCGGCCACTGTCAAGCATTTTGCCCTTAACAACAAAGAAACCAACAGGAAGGAGAGCGATTCCAGAGTCTCTGAAAGAGCGGCCAGAGAGATTTATCTGAAACCTTTTGAGATCATTGTCAGGGAAGCAAAACCCTGGATAATAATGAGCTCCTACAATCTGATCAACGGCTGCCGCGCATCGGAGAACAAGGAACTGCTTGATGACATACTTAGAGGTGAATGGGGTTGGGATGGCGTAGTGACCTCGGACTGGTGGACCCATGGAGAACATTATAAAGAATGCAAAGCGGGGAATGATGTCAAAATGGGTTGCGGATATCCTGAACGGTTGCTGGAAGCCAAAGAAAAAGGCCTTATTTCCAGAGAAGAGATGGTGATCAGCGCTAAGAGAGTTCTAGGATTAATACTTAAAATAGATTAATTTTAATTATATTTTTCATGGCTTGACCATAAAATTAATGTTATAGAATACATATTTTGTGGGTATTACCAATAAGGAAATTATTTCTTTATCAGGAAACGGAAATGATTGATATACTCTTTGATTTTGTTATAATAAACATTATGCAATATAGTTATTTCATAAATGGCTGAATCAGTCGGTTTACATATAATGATCGAAATATGTGGCTGATTTTGTAGAAAAGGTGCTTATATGGACTGGAGGGAAAGACTCAGGGAATTAACCTGTTCTAAGGAAGATGACGAATCCGGAATCTGGCATGCTGTTTATGTAAAAACCGGAAATGAAGAGACGGTTAAGGAGAAAATAGCATATGCGTTCAAGGATTCAGATATCGTTCCCGTCATTCCGAAGCGATGCATCAGAGAACGGAAAAACGGTACCTGGTACAAAAGGATAAGGCCACTTTTTCCGGGCTACATATTGATCAGAGGCAAGGTGACAACTGAGGACTACTACATATTAAAAACAGTTCCCGGAATACTCAGGATACTTAAAGGAGTGAACGGGTTATACCGCATAGATCCGGAGGAGATAAAGGTCATTTGCCGACTTATGTCCGATGGAGAGCTTATTGGCACATCAACGGCATTTCAAAAAGGCGACAGCATAGTCATAACAGAAGGACCGTTATTTGGCCTGGAAGGTCTGATCCAATCTGTTGATCGCCGAAAAGGAAGGGTCAGGGTCAATATCAGTTTTCTGGGCGATTTAAGAACGGTCGATCTTGACATCAGATTTATTACGGCTTCGACATGAATCACTGGCTTTTTTACAGGTGTTTCGGCCCTGTATCTGGCTGTGAGGAAATAACGGTTATATAAAGGAGCCTTAGAGGAGAATGGCTCTTTTGGCGAAGCCATACTCAAAAACGACAGTAAGAAAGGCCGACTGGAGGCAAGGTCTATTGAGTTGGATGAATAATAAAACACAAATCAATATGGTACAGATCATAGCAGACATAATCTGCCTGGCTGTTACGTATGTCATATCCATATTTCTGACAGACGAAATATTCCATCATATTGCTTTTGCGGAATATCTGTGGATTCCTGTTCTCTTCAGCATGGTATATGTTTTCACCATGTTCACAGGTGAAATGTATCACCGGACAACATTCACCTATCAGGACAGAACACTTAAGTATGTCATGAAGGCCTGTATCTTTGCGGCAGTTTTTTGCTTTGTCATGATTCCTTTTACTACAAAAGACGTATTTACGATCAATATCCTGCTGATCTACATACTTGTTGCCATAATAGTTATTTCCATTCAATATCTGATTATGCAGGAGCTTCGCCAGGCAATAAGAGGCCGATGGAAAAAACATGCTGTGATAGTCGGCCCCCAGGAAAACGTTCAGGAGTATTTGTATTTCATAAAAAAGACCAGTTTCCAGGTTGATGTAGCCGGATGCATAATCCTTGACGGTAAGGAGGGTGTCGGCGAATTCAATCTTGGCAAGATCGAAAACCTGGAGGATATACTCAAAAAAAATATTGTTGATGAGGTTATTTTCGCCATACCCTGCAGCCTTATGGAAGACATGAGGAAATATGTTCTTCTTTGCAAGGACAGAGGGCTTACGGTACGCCTTGCCGTGGACTTCTTCGAAGGACATAATCAGGGCAGTTCAGTACATTCGGTAGGAACGATACCCGTATTTACTTATCAAAATGCTTCATTGAACGATTTTCAGCTTTTCATTAAAAGGTTGATGGATATAACCGGCGCAATAGTCGGGCTTATATACACTGCAATTGTTTCGGTGTTTATAGTTCCGATGATACGTATCCAAATCGGCGGACCGGTGTTTGTTAAGAAAAATTATCTTTCGATTAACGGAAGAAGTTTTATATTATACTGCTTTAATACGACGTCTGAAAACGGCAGGCAAGAATGCTTCACCAGCCGGCTTTTAAGAAAAACCGGAATGTGCAATCTCCCAATGTTCTGGAATGTTCTTAAAGGAGATATGAGCCTTGTGGGAAGCCTTCCTGTTCATGCTGAAAACGACAGCAATCATAGCGGTGGCAGGGCTATAAATATAACGTTGAAACCCGGTCTCACAGGTTTATGGAGATTTACCGACCGGACAATGCTTAACGACAATCGCTATCTTACAGAGCTCAACAACAGATATCTTCACAAGTGGTCATTCATAAGGGACCTCTGGCTCATATTCAAAACCATAGTATTTATCCTCACATTAAAAGCTTCCGGTATCGGAACAAGCCTGTTTTCCTGTCTTGAAGAAAAAAGCAGCTACGGGCTGACTACATGAGGATCATATCAATCAAAGTGAATTTTTGAGCGCGCACCCGATTTGTCATACTGAGCGAAGCGAAAGATCCTGTACTGGCATAACTTTTATTCTGCGCGAAGAGAAGAATTTTACAGAGGTGAATTAATTGAAAAGGTTGCTCAAACTATTTAATCTTCCAGGCCTTTTGATTTGTGATACAGTTATATCATTGATTGCGGCATATGTTGGTCTGTTTATACGTTTTGACGGCACTGTGCCGCAGGAGTATCTGCAAAGCATCCCGGTGTTCTGGCTTTTGTCTGCTTTGATACTTATTGTTTCCGGAGTGATTTCCGGTTGCTATTTCAATGTTTGGGAAAGAGCAGGCATAAGTGAAATGGTCAGGCAGATTGTCGCCGTAACAGCAACATATGTCGCAGTCTATTTTATAAACAGCATAATGGATATGCATATTCCGCGGGGCTCGATACTTATTGCCATGTTTGTCTGCCTGTTCGGGACCGTGGGTATGCGTCTGTCGGTAAGGATCAGCATATGGGGAATTTCCCATTTGAAGCTTGCCCAGCCCGAAAGGATAAGCCGGATACTTATCATTGGAGCCGGACAGGCAGGAACATTCCTTGCGAATCATCTTTTTGCCAGTAAGGACGGGAGGACCCCTGTAGGCTTTATAGATGACAAGGTGGAGCTGTGGAACAGATGGATCAACGGATTTCCTGTGTTCGGAGGAAGGGAATGTCTCAGAACTGTCCTCAAACAGCAGCGGGTAAATGAAGTCATCATAGCTGTTGAAAAAGCTGATAAGGCTTTTGTCCGGGATATCTTCGAAAAGTGTCAGTCCATGAAGGTCAGGCTGCGCCGGTATGAAACCCTTCATGTAATAGAGGAGAACGATCTCTCCAAGGTGACCATCCGTGATGTTGATGTAGAGGAATTATTAGGAAGGGATCCCGTTCAGCTGAACATGGATGCAGTAAAGTCATATATTGAAGGTATGACCGTTCTGGTTACGGGAGGAGCGGGTTCGATCGGCTCCGAAATCTGCCGCCAGGTCATGGAATATGGCTGTAAAAAGCTCATCATTTTTGACTTCAGCGAGAACGGTCTGTTTGATATAGACAATGAAATCACAGCTAAATACGGCAGGGGCAGGCATGAAACCGTATTAGGCTCGATACGTGAACAGCACAGGCTTGATGAGGTATTTTCAAAAATCAAGCCCGATGTGGTATTCCACGCTGCAGCTCACAAGCACGTTCCCATGATGGAACTGAATCCGATGGAAGCGATCAGGAACAATGTCTTCGGGACTCTCAACGTAGCCAAGGCTGCAGATAAGCATAATGTGAAGAAGTTCATCCTGATCTCCACAGACAAAGCGGTTAATCCCCCCAATATTATGGGAGCCACAAAAAGGATCGCAGAGCTTTGCATCCAGATGACGGATGCAGTATCGAAAACCGAGTTTGCCGCAGTGAGATTCGGAAATGTACTGGGCAGTATCGGAAGCGTAGTTCCATTCTTCAAAAACCAGATTGCAAACGGCGGGCCGGTTACGGTAACTCATCCCGAGATAAAGAGATACTTCATGACTATTCCTGAAGCTGTCCAGCTTGTCCTGCAGGCAGGCGCAATGGCCAAGGGCGGAGAGATCTTTGTGCTGGATATGGGCGAGCCCGTTAAAATAGTTGATCTGGCAAGAACATTGATACAACTGTCCGGCCTGGAACCGGATAAGGACATAAAAATCGAGTTTACAGGTTTAAGGCCGGGTGAAAAGCTGTTTGAAGAAATCAACCTTTCAGAAGAGGAAGTAAGTAAGACAGAGAATAACAAAATATTTGTTCTAAAACAGGGACAGCAAAACTATATAAAAATTTCATACCAGCTTGGAGTACTTAAGAGACAGATAAATTCAACAGATATTCAGGAAGCTCTTAAGACCGTCAGCGAGATGGTTCCGACTTATAAATTTCCGTATGGAACCGACGAAAAGAAACCGGAGAGTACCGAAACAGGTATAGTTCCAAATAAACAGGTGCCGTAAAGAATCAGCAGAAGGGATCATACGATATGAGCCAGGCGAAAAAAATATACCTGTCCCCGCCGCATATGAGCGATGAAGGATATGAAATGCAGTACATAAAAGAAGCTTTTGACACCAACTGGGTCGCTCCACTGGGGAAGAATGTTGATGAGTTTGAAAAAGAATTTTCATCGATTATTGGTGTGAAATCTGCTGCTGCGCTGTCATCGGGCACGGCTGCGCTCCATCTTGCCCTGAAAGCTGCAGGAATAGGAAAAGGGGACATCGTTTTTTGCCAGTCCCTTACCTTTGCCGCTTCAGCCAATCCCATTATTTATCTTGATGCGGTTCCCGTATTTATCGGCAGTGATCATAAAACCTGGAACATGGATCCGGAAGCATTGGAATCAGCCTTCAGGAAATACAGTCCCAAAGCTGTTATCGTAGTCCATCTGTATGGCCTTTCAGCTGATCTGGACAGGATCATGGAGATCTGCTCCAAATATAACGTACCGCTTATCGAGGATGCAGCCGAAAGCCTCGGCACTCTTTACAAAGGCAAATACACCGGGTCTTTCGGTGATTTCGGCATATTTTCTTTTAACGGCAATAAAATCATAACCACATCGGGCGGAGGAATGCTGGTGTCCGACAATGAAGAGCGTATTGCCAAAGCCAGGTTCTGGGCGACACAAGCCAGGGATCCGGCAAGGTATTACCTGCACAGCGAATTAGGCTACAATTACCGGATGAGCAATGTTGTGGCGGGAATCGGCAGAGGCCAGCTCAAGGTTCTTGGGGAAAGAGTAAAGAGAAAGAAGGAGATCTTTAAGTTCTACAAAAAAGAGCTGGAAGGTCTGGAAGGTCTTCGGATGATGCCCGTAAACCACTGGAATGAACCAAACTTTTGGCTCACATGTATTATGTTGACCGGCAGAGTACGGCCGATCGATATAATCGAGGCCCTGGAAAAGGAGAATATCGAATCCAGGCCGATCTGGAAACCAATGCACACCCAGCCTTTCTACAAAGGCTTTGATTACATCGGCGGGAAAGAAGCTGAAGAAATTTTTGAGAACGGTGTATGCCTGCCGAGCGGTACAAGCATGACAGACGAAGATTTATTCAGAATAGTAAGCATAATCAGGGGTCTTTGGAAATGAAAAAAGAGAGAAAACATCAGTTTTACAAGCGATACATAAAACGTCCGATGGACATAGTGCTTTCATTTATTGCCCTTCTTGCTTTATCTCCTGTTATATTGGCAGTGGCACTGCTTGTAAGGATTAAGCTGGGAAGTCCGGTCATATTCAAACAGAAACGTCCTGGCTTAAACGAGAAAATTTTTACTATCTATAAATTCAGGACCATGACCGACAAGAGAGATAAGAAAGGCAACCTTCTTCCCGATGAAGAACGCCTTACTGGTTTCGGCAAATTCCTTCGCTCCACAAGCTTAGACGAGCTTCCCGAACTTTTTAACGTCCTGAAGGGGGATATGTCGATTGTGGGACCAAGACCGCTTCTTACAGAGTATCTTCCCTATTATACTGAGTCAGAGAAGCAAAGGCATTCGGTAAGACCTGGGTTAACTGGTTTAGCACAAATTAACGGAAGGAACAACGTAGGTTGGGATGAAAGATTAGCTTATGACATTGAATACGTAAATAATATCAACTTTATAAACGATATTGCTATTATTATGAATACAGTAAAAAAAGTAATATTAAAATCCGATGTAAACGTATGTACTTCCGATGAAGGCAATTTAGCGCTAATCCGTTCAAAGCAGGCAGGTTAATTGGATCAATGAATATTTTGGTTTTAAGTTGCGGTTCCAGAAATAAAATTATTCATTACTTTAAAAGGGAGCTTAAAAGTGTTGGTATGGTCATGGCCACAGATTGCAGCAGGTTAGCTCCGGCTCTTTATGATGCGGATAAATATTTCATTGTGCCATCAATTGGAGAAGAATCATATCTTGAAACCATACTGACAATTTGCACCGAAAACAGAGTAAATGCTGTGTTTTCCCTCATTGATCCGGAATTGAGTTTATTGGCAAGACATAAAGATGAATTCTTATCTGTCGGAACTGTACCAATCATATCAGATTACGATACTGTGGAAATGTGCTTTGACAAGTATCTCCTGCATAATTTTTTGATTAAGGAAGGCTATAAAACAGCAAAAACCTATATCAGTAAAGAGGTTTTTTACAGGGATCTTGAAAAAGGCAGGATTTCATTCCCTGTATTTTTAAAGCCGCGAAAGGGCAGCGCGAGTCTGAACATCAGTGTTGCCAATGAAGTAGAAGAACTGGAGACAATATTCAAGAGACACGATGATTTACTTATTCAGGAATACATGCACGGAACCGAATACGGGGCTGATGTGTACATAGATATGATTTCCCGTAAACCTGTTTCAATATTTATAAAAGAAAAAATAAAGATGCGTGCAGGAGAAACGGATAAATCAGTATCGATCAAGGATAAATCACTGTTTGATCTGATATCTGATTTCGTCACGAAAGCTAAGCTCGTAGGTGTGGTAGATATAGATATATTCAAAATAGACAATGAATATTACATATCGGAAGTAAATCCAAGGTTCGGGGGCGGATATCCCCATGCTTATGAATGCGGTGTGAACTTTCCGAAGATGATTATCAACAACATCAAAAATATTGTTAATTCTGCAGATATGGGATCTTATGATGAAGGCGTTTATATGATGAAATATAACGAAGTGAAAATTGTAAGAGGTTAATAATATGTGGAGTGAACAGATAAGAAAAGCAGGATTTTATACTTTGGATTTTTTTAATGGCAGTATTGTACGAAAACACCTAAAAGATATATCAGATAAAATGAATAACAGAAAGGAATGCTATAACGAGCTTTCTGATATACTCAGGTATGTCAAAGAGAATGTGCCGTTTTATTACGGGATAAAAATTCCGGAAATCAAAGAGTTTCCTGTAATAAAAAAGAAAATAATAAAAGAAAATTATGATTTATTTCAATCCAGGGAGTTTTTGGGGAGAAAGTTATTTACATCATATACTAGTGGCTCTTCTGGCGAACCATTAATTATTATTCATGACTCAGGAAAAAGGCACAGAGTAAAAGCTGATTTGATTTTTTTTCACGGAGCAAACAGATGGAATATAGGTGAACGATTTATACATTTGGGTGGTTTTTATGGGTCCAGGACATCGAAAGCAATGCAATTAGCACAAAACGCCGTAAGAGTTAGTGTTTTAGATTTTAATGAGGAAGCAAAGGAATCATTAAGAAAATTACTTAAAACCGATAAAAAGATCAGGGTTATCCTTGGATATGCTTCTGCGCTCGATGATTTTGTAGAATATCTGTTCAGAAAAAATGACAATGCAAATATGTTCAATATCAAAGTTATTTTCAGCGATTCGGATACTTTATCAAACAGGACAAAGAAAAGATTGGAAAAAATGTTTGGCTGCCCTGTTATCAACAGATATTCAAATGAAGAAAATGGGGTTCTGGCATGCACAACGCCATATGACGATAACTTTCTACTCAACAGAGCCAGTTTCTTTTTTGAATTACTTAAGCTTGACCGGGATGAACCTGTTGAACCCGGAGAACTGGGAAGGGTTGTTGTTACGGATTTATATAGCCGGGCTATGCCTTTCATAAGATACGATACAGGTGATTTGGCTACAAGTGATGATAAGAATGAGATTAAGGTGTTTACAAGTTTTCAGGGAAGAGTGTCCGACTTGATAAAGGATACGAAAGGCAATTTAATAAGCTCTGTCATAATAAGCGATTATATTGACGCTTATAGCGAGATAAAGAAATACCAGCTTATTCAGACAGAAAGCAAAACGTATACGTTGAAAGTTGTTTGCGATGACACGGTTTATACGGAAGAGTTTTTGAAAAATAAGTGTAGAGAATTTCTTGGAGATGATGCAGTTGTAACTATTGATTATGTAAAAGCAATACCAAATGAAACTACGGGAAAATACAAGTCTTTAATAAATTTGGCCGGGATTTGATTGGTGTGGGAAGAGGGGACCCTGAATAAATGAAGATACTGATACTATCAAACAGCGCTGAAGGACTATACGATTTTAGATTTGAACTGATTCAGAGGATATTGAACGAAGGAAATGAAGTTTTTTTGTCTTTACCCGATCCTGAAGATAGTGAAAAAGTAAGACTATTAAAGGACAGTGGAGCAGAATACATTCAAACTCAAATAAACAGACGAGGAATGCACCTTTCTGAAGATTTGAAATTAATAATAAAATACAATAATATTATAAAAGATGTCAGACCGGATCTTGTGCTGACATATACAATAAAGCCAAATATTTATGGTTCAATTGTCGCAGAAAAATATAAGATCCCTGTTATAATGAACATAACCGGTCTGGGTTCTACATTACAAAACAGCAGGATCAAAAAACTGATTATGATGTTGTACAGATATGCCTGCAGAAAGGTTAATTTTGTATTCTTTCAAAATTACAGCAATCGCCATTTCTTTATAGCAAATAAAATTGTAAGGGAGAACAAAACAAAATTGGTTCCCGGATCTGGGGTAAATATCAAAAAATTTGTACCACGACAAAAATCGAATAGTGACGGAATAATTAAGTTTTTATTTATCGGCAGAATAATGAAAGAAAAAGGAATAGAAGAATTTTTGGAAGCAGCGGATAAGGTAACAGGGATATATGAAAATGTTGAGTTTTTAATACTCGGGTATTTTGAGGAACCTAAGTATAGCTATTTGGAGAAAGCAACAAAAAATCAAAGAATAAAATATATCGGCTCATCCGATGATGTCAGGGAAGTTATAAAAGACGTGGATTGCATCATAAACCCTTCCTACCATGAAGGCATGTCAAATGTCCTTCTAGAAGGTGCTGCAATGGGCAAACCTCTTATAGCTTCAAATATCCCAGGTTGCAAAGAGATTATAGACGATGGTAAAAATGGTTATTTGTTTGAGGTTAAATCAAGCAAATCGTTGGAAGAGAAAATAATCCGTTTTATTGGATTAAGTCAGGAAGAAAGAGAAAAAATGGGACAAGCTTCAAGAGAAAAAGTTGAGAATGAGTTTGATCGGGAGATAGTTATTGATGAATATATGAAAGCAATTGATTATATTATTCGGGGATAAGCAGGCAATTTACCGTTAAGAAAAAAATCTGATCCATAATACGCAATCGAGGAGCAGGAAAACATATGAACAGCAAAAGGATCTCAAGAGTCCTTCATGTTCTGGGGAGTGTTGGAATAGGCGGTGCAGAGACTTTTGTTATGAATCTCTACAGAAACATCGACCGTTCGATAGTTCAGTTTGATTTTCTTTTACACTTCCATGAAGAAAAATCCTATGAAAAGGAAATAAAAGATTTGGGAGGCAGGATATTTTACATACCGCATATAACAGAGGTTGGTTATTTAAGATATAGAAAAGCTTTGGCTGACTTTTTCAGGGAACATCCCGGATATAATATAATTCATTCACATATAAACGAAACCAGTGAAATCGTTTTAAAGGAAGCAAAGAAATCCGGTATACCAATAAGAATAGCACACAGCCATTCCAGTTATCCAAAGTATAATTTGATTGTAAAAATAATCAAAGGTTTACTTAAATTTCAGTTAACTCACAATGCCACACATTATTTTGCTTGTGGTGAAAGGGCTGCCAAATGGCTTTTTGGCAAGAAGAATGTAAGTAATGTAAAAATAGTTAGAAACGGGATAGATATAGATAAATTTGCCAATGATAACAATGAGGTATCAGAACTCAGAACTCAGTTGGGTATAAAAGACGGAACCCTCGTTATTGGTAATGTTGGAAGATTTAATCCTCCTAAAAACCATGATTATATGATTGATGTATTTGCAGAGGTGAAAGAAGTCAATAATGATTCTGTTTTATTGCTTGCAGGCGACGGGTCACTGCGCGGCAGAATTGAAGAAAAAGCTTCCAGACTTGGGCTAAAGGATTCTATTAAATTTCTTGGTATCAGAGATGATATTCATGTAATATTGAAATTATTTGATGTATTTATTATGCCTTCACTTTATGAAGGATTTCCGGTTACATTGATAGAAGCTCAGGCATCTGGACTGATGTGCATTGTTTCTGACAGGATTTCCCGCGAGGTGGATTTAGGTTTGGGTTTGCTGGAATTCTTACCTCTCGGTAAAAAATACATTGATGATTGGGCAAGAAAGGTTGCTTTATCTGGAAAACGCAAAAAAAATACGATTAATGAATCGGTTATTAGAGAATTTGACATTAAAGAAATAGCTTTTGAAATACAGAGCTTTTATATTGCCAAGCAATCGGAAAGTGAGGATGGCAACGTTTCATAATTTAATTACTGAGTGTATATATACGTATCCCAGCAATTTTTTTTTAAAATTAACTATAAATATTTAACCAATGGTTTTTAACAAAAATATTAAGGGGGGCGCAGCCCACATTGAAAAAGAATATTTTACTGCTGGTTCCTCATTTCAGTCTTGGGGGGCAGGAACAGGTTGCTCTGAGAACTGCAGATATTTTAAAGAATGATTATAATGTATATATCGCTGTATTGACTATGAAGGATTGTGTATATGACATTCCTTATGATGTAATCGACCTTGATGTCCCTGCCCGGAACGGCATAATATTTAAGGTGATTAACGTATTCAGACGTGTGAGAAAAACAAGAAGACTGAAAAAAGAATTGAAGATCGATGTGTCAATAAGCTTTGGAACTACAGCTAATATACAAAATGTGTTCTCAAAGGTGAAAGACCGGGCTATTGTCTCAGTGAGAGGTTACAGCTCTCTTGTTGATAATGTCATATGGAAATTATTCGATCGAATCTTATACAATAAAGCAGATGCTGTTGTATGCGTTTCAAGAAAAATGGCAGAAGATTTTGTGAAACTTTACGGAATCGACAGAAAAAAAGTATTTGCAATATATAATCCATATGACATCGGTGAATTACATAGAAAATCCGTGGAAACATTCGATGGATACAGTTTTAGTTTCCCCACAATTGTGACCATGGGGCGTCTCAACAAGATAAAAGGATATTGGCATCTTGTAAAAGCATTTTCTCAGGTCAAAAAGATTTATTCGGATGCAAAGCTTGTATTTATAGGAGACGGCGTAGATCAGGAAAAACTCGGCAATCTGGCAAAAGATATGAACATTGCAGACAGTGTTATTTTTACGGGTTTTCAAATAAATCCGCATAGGATTTTATCAAAATGTGATATCTTTGTTATGTCCTCGATCAGCGAAGGGTTCCCGAACGCAATGGTAGAGGCTATGGCGTGTGGTTTACCAGTAGTTTCGGTAGATTGTATGACAGGACCGAGAGAAATTTTAACAAATGGTAATATCAATATGGTCACTGAGGACATTGAGTACGGGGATTATGGAATATTGACGCCTCCTGTCACCGCAATGGAAAATTATCAGGCTGATGCAATAGAGCATTGTGATTATATTCTGGGTAAGGCAATTAACGAATTGCTTGCCGACCGGACTTTGCTCGACAGGTATAAAAAGATTTCACCACAAAGAGCCGCAGATTTCTCAAATGAAGAATATTACGAAAAATTGAAAATTGTTATTGAGGGGTAATTGATATGGCAGAGAATTTATTCGAATCAATTTTAAACGGGCATGACAAGATTTCACTGGTAGGTCTGGGATATGTAGGTCTGCCCATAGCTGTTGCATTCGCTAAAAAAGTAAAAGTAATAGGTTTTGATATTAATAAAGAGAAAATCAGTTTATATAAACAGGGTATAGACCCGACCCGTGAGGTGGGCAACGATGAAATTAGAAAAACCACCATTGAATTTACAAGTGATGAAAAGTTACTAAGAGAAGCAAAATTCCATATTGTCGCTGTACCTACTCCTGTCAGGACAGATAAAACTCCGGATTTGTCTTTGGTGGAGGAAGCAAGTAAAATGGTAGGTAGAAATCTTGTGAAAGGTTCTGTTGTCGTATATGAAAGCACAGTTTTTCCGGGAGTCACAGAGGAAATATGCGTACCAATACTGGAAAAGGAGAGCGGGTTCAAATGCGGTATTGATTTTAAGGTCGGTTATTCGCCGGAAAGAATAAATCCGGGAGATAAAAAGCACAGACTTGAAACAATAGTTAAAATAGTATCGGGGCAGGATGAAGAAACCCTTGATCTTATCGCGAAAGTATACGAATTAGTGGTTGAAGCAGGTGTTTACCGTGCCCAAAGCATTAAGGTCGCCGAAGCAGCAAAGGTAATCGAAAATAGCCAGCGTGATATAAATATTGCGTTTATGAATGAACTCTCCATTATATTCAATAAAATGGGAATTGATACAAAATCTGTATTAGAAGCAGCTGCAACAAAATGGAATTTCTTGAACTTTACTCCCGGATTGGTTGGAGGGCATTGTATCGGCGTGGATCCTTATTATCTCACGTATAAAGCAGAACAGTATGGCTACCATTCACAGATCATTCTTGCTGGAAGGCGCATAAATGACAATATGGGAAAATATGTGGGCGAATGCGTTATTAAAAAGATTGTGAAGGCAGGGATAAATATAAACAATGCAAAAGTAGCTATCCTTGGCTTTACATTTAAGGAAAACTGCCCTGACATAAGAAATTCAAAGGTCATCGACATAGTCAATGAACTCAGGGAATATGATATCGAGCCGATAATAAGCGATCCTATTGCTGATAAAGGCGAAGCCATGCATGAGTATGGAGTTTCCCTTACTGATGTGGATAATATCAGAAATATCGATGTGATTATTATTGCCGTAGCGCATAACGAGTATGTCAGAATGAGTATGGCCGATTTTGACAGGATGTTTGCTCCTGTAGATAACAATCAAAAAATAATAGCTGATGTCAAGGGCATTTTGGATAAAAATGAGATCGAAAAACTGGGCTATTCGTACTGGAGACTGTGAGGAAATAAGAGGTTTGTGTACTATGGGATACAATGATTTGAACTTTGATAAAGATATATTATTTCTTGTAACAGGAGGGGCGGGATTTATAGGGTCCAATATAACCGCCGCTCTTGTGGATATGGGATACAGAGTCCGTATTCTGGACAATTTTTCAACGGGAAAGCAGGAAAATCTTAAAACAATACCACGGGACAAATATGAGCTGATTGACGGGGATATAAGGAGTTTTGACATATGCTTGCGATCGTGCAAGGATGTAGATTTCGTACTGCATCAGGCAGCGTGGGGAAGCGTTCCGAAGAGTATCGAATACCCTCTTTTATATGAGGAGATTAACATAAAAGGAACGTTGAATATGATGGAAGCAGCACGTCAGGAAGGTGTAAAGAGGTTTGTTTATGCTTCCTCATCCTCGGTTTATGGTGACAGCATTGCATTGCCTAAAAAGGAGGGGCAGGAGGGAAAAGTTTTATCACCATATGCGCTTACCAAAAAAGTAAACGAAGAATATGGAAGAATGTATACAAAGCTGTATGGATTGGAAACTATTGGCCTCAGATATTTCAATGTATTCGGGAGGAATCAGGACCCCAATGGGCCATACGCCGCTGTCATACCTAAGTTTATAAAATTGCTGCTGGAAAACCAATCTCCCGTAATCAATGGCGACGGCAGACAATCCAGAGATTTTACCTATATCGAGAATGTTATTGAGGCGAATTTAAAAGCATGTCTTGCCCCCCAAACTGCGGTGGGAGAAGTATATAACATCGCCTATGGAGGAAGACAATACCTGATTGACGTATATAAAAAACTTTGTGAACTGCTTGAAAAAGATATTGATCCCGTTTTCGGTCCTGAAAGACCAGGGGATATAAAGCATTCAAATGCCGATATTTCAAAGGCAAGGGAACTTCTGGGATACGATCCGGAATATAGTTTTGATAATGGTATAGAAGAGACAATTAATTGGTACAGATATAACCTTACAAAAGGTGGAATATGAGTATGAATATTGCATTTTTCATTAGTTCAATGATTCTGGGTGGCTCGGAACGTACAGTTGCTGCTTTGGCAAACGAATTTATTATGTACAATGAAAATATTTTCGTCATAACAATTGACAATCAGGCATCATTTTATTTTCTCGATCCGAAGATAAAATACATAAATTTAAATACGCTTAAAGAGAGCAAAAACATCTTTGATGCCATAGTCAATAACAGTAAAACCATTCGCGCGTTGAGAAGAGTATTAAAAAGGGAAAAGATAGATGTTCTGATAAGCTTTAATATAACTACCCTGACAGCGGGGATCTTATCTAGTTTATTTTTAAAAACTAAGATTATCGGAACTGAAATGAGCAATCCTTTTTTATGCGAAACAAAAAAGTTATGGCGTTTTATGAAAAAAAACATATCTGTTCTTGCAGACGGATTCGTATTTCAGACAAAAGATGTTTCAGGCTATTACAGGAAAGCGCTTGTAAAAAAAAGCACTGTCATACCTAATGCAGTTTTTTGCCGGGATGTTCCTGTTGAAAATATTAAAATGTCTGAAAGGAACAGGGATATTTGTGCTGTAGGAAGGCTTGAAAAAGTAAAGGGTTTTGATGTATTAATAAAAGCATTTTCTAAATTTTCAGAAATCTGCGAAGGATATACTCTTTCTATATATGGAGAAGGCAGCGAGAGAGAAAATTTACAGTTGCTTATAGACAGTCTGAAATTAAATAACAAAGCATTTCTTCATGGTAAAGTGTCTGACGTTCCACAAAGGATTTATCGATCCTATATGTTTGTATTATCAAGCCGCTTTGAGGGAATGCCTAACGCTTTAATGGAAGCTATGGCCTGCGGACTCCCCTGTATATCAACTGACTGTGATTTCGGGCCGAGAGAACTTATCATAAATGGTGAAAACGGATTACTGATACCGGTTGATGATGTTAACGCTTTGATTGCTGCTATGCATACCTTAGCAAAAGATGCTGATTTGGCTGAGAAATTATCAGTAAACGCAAAAGGGTTAAATAATACCCATTCATTGGAGAGAATCGCCAAAATGCATTATAAGTATATTCAGAGTATAGTAAATAATAGGAGGGAATAAAATTGTATTCCTATGTAGTATTCCGCATGGATGATATATGTCCGCAAATGGATTATAACCGGTTTATGCGGTTTAAAGTTTTATTTGATAGATATGATATCAAACCGATAATTGGTGTGATTCCCGACAACCGCGATCCTGCATTGTCTGTCAGCAATACTGATGGAAACTTTTGGAACATGGTACAGGAATTGAATAGAAATGGGTGGATTATTGCACAGCACGGATATCAGCATGTCTACACGACAAAGGCAAAAGGATTGGTTGCTCTCAGGAACGAGAGCGAATTTGCCGGCCTGCCATACGAAAAGCAATTTTCTATGATTAAAAAGGGTAAAGAAATTTTATCAGACCAAGGTCTGGAAACAGATATCTTTATGGCTCCGGGCAATTCTTTTGACCGGACGACCCTGATAGCTCTTAAGGATTGTGGATTTAAGTATATCACTGATGGCAGAAGTAATTATCCATACGAGTATATGGGACTGAAATTTATCCCCGCAAAATGTTCCAGCCCAAAAGTGATCAAGGGATTAAACACAGTATATATTCATTCGAATACGACTACAGATAAGTTATTCACCAAAATTGAAGATTTTATTTCAAAGCACAGGGAGAAAATTAAAAACTTTGATGAAATATTGAATTTAGAACCTAAAAATTATTATTATTGCAGGATGCAGGAGCTTTTTAATATATTTTATTATAAATGTATCGTTAATCAGTTTTATCCTGTTTATAAAGCTATTAAACCATATGTGCAGAAACTGAGGAAGATAAAATAAAATGAATAATAAAAATAATTCCAAAGAAAAGAGTGCTTACAATAAGGGTTCCAAAGAACTCTTCTTTAGAATTGTCTGTTTTTTGACCGCTGTTATCGTTTATGCACGTGATATCTTTGGACTAGATATTAATAAGTTTATTATTATCGGATTAGCTTTGGCATTGGCATTGTTTTCAGATATTGATCACATCTTTTTGTATATAAGTTTCATTGTGCCTATTATTTCAGGGTTACCTTACAGCTATATTTTCATCATCTTCCTGAGCGTGCTGGTAATAAAACGCCCGGGATGGATTTTTAACGTGAAAATGATTCCGCTGTATATTATTATTTTTATTATAGAGCCGTTGAGCATATTCTATGGCAGTTTTTCATTCGTTGAATATTTGAGGTTATTATCTGTATTGATAGTTTCATTCGCTTATATTTATAACTATAGTGATGAGCAAAGTCATATTAGAGCCTGTAATTTATATTTGATCAGCTTTATTCTTGCGGGTTTGAATATTGTTATAAAAACTGTTAATAATGCAAGTATTTCATATCTGTTAACATATGGCATACGCCTGGGCGATATTTCGGCGGTAACTTCAGTTGAAGGCATAACAGTCACTTACGATCCAAACACATTGGCTATTTTAAGTTCGATCTCTATTGCGATTTCCTTAATACTCTTAAGAAACGGCTCCAGTCCCCGATGGCAGCATTTGTTGATAATAGTATTTTCAGTACTGATTGGTATGGCTACTTTATCCAGAACCTTTATCCTGCTTGGAGTTATAATACTGGCTTTCGTTACGATAACTTCGACCAGATCAGTAAAAGGATATATTTCAATATTTTCATTCTTAGGAATTATATTTGTACTTTTTCTTTGCGTGAACAAATATTTTCCTTCTTTGATAAGGAATATCACAGAAAGGTTCACTACCTCGGATATATCGAATGGTAGAATAGCGATTTTTATTGGATATATGAGAATAATATTGAATAATCCTCTAAAGTTTATTCTGGGATTAGGGATCCAGAATTATCAAATAAAATCAGGGATATATGAATCGTGCCATAACGGCACTCAGGAAATTTTGGTTACTTGGGGCTTATTAGGGATCATAGCAGTTATTATTATGTTTATGAACATATTCAGGAGGATAAAAACAGGTGTATTATTAAGAGAAAATAAGATTGGATATCTTCCTTTTTTGTTATTAATAATTGGATTGCAATTAATTCAGTTCTTTTCTCAATATATAAATATAATAGTGCTGCTGGTGACTGTCAGCGCCGCAATGACTAATAAACGACATGGGGTATTGTTATCAGATGGAACCAGATCTTAAAAAGAATACAAGGACATATAATTCGGTGCGAAATTTGGCTTTTGGCTTCGGGGCCCAGATTTTTCATTATTTATTGAGCTTTGCAACAAGGACAGTGTTTATTAGTCTTTTATCGAAAGAATATTTAGGGGTTAACGGATTATTCTCCAATATACTGTCAGTGCTTTCACTGGCTGAGATGGGAGTTGGGGGAGCATTTACTTCTTTATTGTATAAACCGTTGCATGAGGGTGACACAGAGAAGCTCAAATCGCTGATGAATGACTTTAAAAAGGCCTATCTGCTTATTGGATTCGCTATTGGTATGATAGGCCTCGGCCTTCTGCCATTTATGAAGTTTATAATAAAAGATTCCAATATAGAAAACATTGAATTAATTTATATTATGTTTTTGATCAGTTCGGTTGTCACATATCTTTGTACTTACAGGATATCACTTATAATTGCTGACCAGAAGGAATACATATATACGATATATTCGCAGATCTTTATTTTTATTCAATATGTTTTGCAGATCATAGTGCTTTTATTGTCAAAAAATTTTATTTTATATCTTCTCATTCAGATAGTATGTTCAATAGGTGTCAATTTATCACTTTATCTTAAGGCCGGGGTAATTTACCCGTTTTTAAAAGAAAAAGCCGAAAAGCTGGATACCGGAACGCGTGATGAGTTGATAAAAAAAATATCGGCAAGTGTTTATCATCATATGGGATATGTGGTGCTGACAGGAACGGATAACATTTTGATCACTTCGTTTATAGGAATTGTTTGGTCAGGAATCTATTCAAATTATTCATTGCTCATCAGCGTTATCGTTGCTTTTACAAAACTTTTTTTTGATGCCATTACCGCCAGTGTAGGCAACTTGGCTGTTTCCACTGATAATGTCACCAGTCATAAGGTTTTTATGCGAATACAGTTCATGAATTTCTTGATCGTTGGCTTATTTTCTGTTTGCCTGTATATTTTGCTTAATCCGTTTATAAATTTGTGGATAGGCGAAGATTATCTGCTGGATGATTTTACAGTTTTTATAATTGTCGCAACGTATTATTTTGGTTATGATGGCATAAAAAAGTGTGTCACCATATTCAAGAGGACAACCGGTGTGTTCTATTATGACCGCTACTCCCCTGTTGCCGAAGCTATAATTAATATTGTATTTTCTGTAATTCTTGCAAAAATATTCGGTATATCCGGAGTATTTATGGGAACTATAATCGCCGCTCTTGCCACAAACATATGGGTTGAGCCCTATGTTGTATATAAGCATTTCTTTAAAACGCCTTTGAATAATTATTTCAAAAAATTGATTCTTTATAGTATTGCCACCTTAATGACCGGCATTATTGTAAAAAATATTGTATCCTTAATCAACAGAACAACATGGTTAGGATTCTTTGTTATGGCGGTGTGCTGTGTTCTGTTGACAGTTCTGATCTTTACCTTATTATTTATCCGTACGGATGAATTCAAGTATTTCTATCAATTGGGCAAAGATTTTCTGTCAAAGTATGTATTCCACAAAAAACGATAATGCATACAGTTTATTCATAGCTAATGAACGAATTGGCAAAGCGCGTATACTCATCATCGTCGCCCATAATACCGTTTATTACAGGATTAAGTATCAAAACGTCTTTAAATGTCATTTCGGGCTCAGTAACATAAAAGGCGTACAATGTTTTCGGTTCCTCTCTGTTGTCCTCTACTAAAGGATTAAGTATATGTATATTCCCGGCAACAAAGCCTTTGCGTTCCTTAAGATTTCTGTACGCAATAATTGCTATAGCCGAAGCGTCATACGGCGACTGATATCCGCCAGTATTGGCGTTTATTACAGAAGGCTGATCGATTGTAAGAATAAGGGCTTCCTTACTATGACCATATATCATAATACCATTTACTTCGTTTTGGTTCAGGGTTGGCTTGTTAATATTAACATAACCTTTTACAATCGAATAGTTGCATGATATATGCATGCCCTTCTCACTTCTGTAGTCGGTAAAACCTGTAATATCAATACTGATACTCCTGCTATTCTTGTTTAATTTTCCCAGACCTATCTGTAAACCGATAGCATTATTCTCCGTATAGGCGTCAATAATCTTTATGTTTTCAAGGACATTATTGGAGTTATTTGGTTCAATATCGATTCCTGCAGACGGATCGGTTCCGTGAGTATTTGTCAATCTGGGCCGGATAATTTCAATATTTTTGCCGCTTATAAGGGATATGCCCTGTCTGCGGTTGTTGTCAGCGGAGACATCTATTAATCTGACATTCTCGGAATAATTTTTTAATGTGCTTGTTCCGATATAAAAACCATCCCCCCAGCAATTGTTGGCTTGTGTATTCTTAATCAGCACATTGCTGGAACCATAGATCCTGATACCCATACCCCATTCGCCGTCTTCACCCAGATGTCCATATCGCTCTCCTTCCAGTATTCCGCCAATAATAGCGACGTTTTCTACAGCAGTGATACTAATTATTGCTGTTTTAGATGATTTGGAAGGTATAGCTCGCAGAATTGCTTCCTTATCCATTAATAATACGGTATTGTCCCGAATTTTCAATGTTTTATCAACATTTATAAGATATACGCCTTTTGGTATGAAAGCCACGGTTCCCTTTTTTGATGAATCGTCTATGGCTTTCTGTATAGATGCAGTATCGTCGGTAACCCCATCACCCTTAGCTCCGTAGAAGAGTACATTTGACCAGACAGTGTCAGTTATTCTGGCATCTATATTGCTGTCCCCTGTCATTATGATGTCTCCGTAATTTTGGATATACTCCATCTGCTCTTCCATAGCGTCGTAACCTAATGGGATATCATCATCCAAAATTGTTGTATCCTCTTTGATTATGAGGATGAAACCAACAATTATAATAACCACAATGGGTAAAATGACAAGTGCATTTTTTTTATATTTATATTTCATAAATTATTTGCTCCTTTATTATATAATTACATTTACAGCAACAATAATAAATTTAGTACGTGTCAATCATGCAAAAAACTGGTATAATATTTTTACCCATGTCCTTTATACATTAACCAACGATTGAGCAATAGTGTCATACTTGATTTAATTATTATAAACTAATAAAAAATTATAGAAAAGACAGGTGTTTTATGGAACTGAACATAAGAGAGTTATTTCGTTTGGTTTTAACAAAATGGTGGATTATACTGATATGTGCAGTCATTTTTGGCATCGGAGGTTATGTTTACTCGCAGAACTTTGTGGTTCCTGTCTATGAGGCCAATACAACTTTATATGTAGGGAAAAATGCTGATGAAAAAGGTGTAAGTGAAATTGACCTGGATATTGGCACAATAGTTGTCCAGGATTACCGGGAAATTGCAAAAAGCCGGTTAGTGGCTTCAACGGTTATTAATGAACTTGGTATTACACATTTGGATGCAGATAGCTTGATGAAAAAAATCAAGGTTGAGCAGAGGGCAGACACGAGAGTGATTGAAATATCATTTGCGGACACATCCCCTGAGATGGCCATGATAATAACAAATAAGGCTGCAGAGGTTCTGAGAGAAAAAATAATTGACATTATGCAGATAAAAAATGTACAGGTTATAGATGCAGCCATAATGCCGACAGAACCGATATCCCTCAGCAGTAAGGCTATAATGGTCATTATGTTATTTGTCGGCAGTATTGTTGGGGGGCTTATCATTTTTCTGATGGAATATTTGAACAACACTATAAAAACTTCTGAAGATGTCAAAAGACATTTAGGTTTACCGGTCTTAGGCGCAATACCGTCGTTTAAGGTAGATAAGAAGGAGATATGATCATGAGGGAAGAAAACGCCATCATCACATATAATGACCCAAAATCACCTGTGTCTGAAGCATACAGGGTTTTAAGAACAAATATCCAATTTTCAAGCATTGACAAGCCTATAAAGAGTATAGTAATTACAAGCACAGGTCCCATGGAAGGGAAAACTACAACAGTGGTCAATCTGGCTGTTGTATTTGCCCAGGCAGGGAGCAGGGTGCTTCTTATTGACGCCGACCTCAGGAAGCCTAAAATCCATAAATATTTCAAGATTTCGAACAACAGAGGATTAACAAATTATTTAAAATCGCATACCGAATTAATGGATACTATCCGACATGATATAATAAAAAATCTGCATGTGTTGACAAGCGGCATTATTCCTCCAAATCCCTCAGAACTTTTAAACTCGAATGCCATGAAGAATTTTCTTAACGAGGTGAAGGAAGAATATGATTTGGTACTGTTTGATTCGCCTCCTGTCGGCAGTGTGACCGACGCATCCATTATTTCGGCATATGTTGACGGAACTGTTCTTGTAGTAAGGTCCGGAAAGGTGGAAGTGGATGCCGTCCAAAAGGCCAAAGAAGCATTGGAAAATGTCAATGCAAATATCCTTGGTGTAGTACTTAATAATCTGGATAAAAAGATATTAGGCAATAATTATTACTATTACCAGTACTATTATGGCGATGATTCTTCAGGAAAGAAGAGAAGGAGAAGGTCGAAGGCAGTAAAAAGAGCAACCTTTGACGATTAAGGTATTGGTTTTAAAGGGGGGCTTCTGATGTACATAGATATTCACTGCCATATTATACCGGGCATAGATGACGGGGCCCTGAATTATGATGTAGCTATAAACATGCTGAGAATTGCACAGAAGAACGGTACAGAAAAAATTATAGCTACACCTCACTATGTCCATGGTAATACCAGGTATGGTTACAGCACTATTATAGAAAAGTGTGCAGAGCTTAATCACATTGCCCAAAACCACGGGTTGGATATCAGGGTTTACCCAGGCTGTGAGGTCTTTATCACTCCTGAACTGATCGACTTATACGAGCAGAAACTTATCGATACCCTGGCCGGATCCGAATATATGCTGGTAGAGTTTCCGCTGATCAGTATCCCTATATATACTGATGATATATTATATCAACTTCAGTTGAAGGGAATCACACCGATAATTGCGCATCCCGAAAGATACAGCGAAATACAAAATAATATAATGCTTCTGGATAACTATGTATCACGGGGTATTCAGGTTCAGATCAACTCGGGAAGCATTACCGGAATGTATGGCATGGAAGCGAAGAAAACCGCACTAAGACTTCTGGAACAGGGCTTAGTGCATTATGTGGCATCTGATGCCCATTCGGACAGAACCCGAAGCCCTGATCTCAGCAAAGCAGCAAAGATTGTTGAGAGAAAATTCGGTTCCAGAGTCAGGGAGGATCTGTTTACAAGCAATCCGATGAAATTAATCAAAACATAAGCTAAATAAATGATTCCTGTACATTGTAAAAATCCGTCCGATTATTTCCCAATGGACGGGTCTTTTTTTGCTGATATATGGTAATGTTTAGTATTTATTTATTAAGTTTATATAATATATAAAAATATAACACTTAAAGAAACCCGCATATTATCTGCATTCAGCAACATGTAAAATAAACGAATATTTTAATCAAAAAAATATATTGTTTTATCACAGGACCTCTAATATATTTTTACCGAAAACGATTTCGAAAAAAAGAAGGAGGGATTTCTAAATGCTCAAAGCCAGGAAAAAACTAGCGCTTCTATTGGCATTCATCTTTGCTTTCTCAGTGTTTACGCAGGTACTGGTAATAGCGCAGCCGGTAAATACCCGATTTATCGATACCTCAGGCCACTGGGCGGAAGAGAAGATTCTCAGGTGGGCTGACAAAGGTATCATATTAGGAAATGCTGGCTATTTTAAACCGGATGCAAGCATTACGAGAGCTGAATTCTGCGCTGTCATCAACAGAATTTTCGGATTTTCAGAAGCAAGTGAAGTTAATTTCTCCGATATTGACCCTGAAAAGTGGTATGCGAAAGATGTGGCGATAGCGAGACAAGCGGGCTACATCGTTGGTTATGGCAATAATCTTTTTGGACCTGAAGATGCTATTATAAAACAGGATGCTTCAAGGATTCTCTATACGGTCTTCAGTTTTGACGGATCAGAAGAAAAGACGAGCTTTGCCGACGATTCCGATATTTCTGCATATGCGCGTAAGGCAGTCTCATATTTGGCTTCAAAAGGGTATGTTAAGGGCAAAAACAATCGCTTTTATCCCAAAAGCAAGTTATCAAGAGCAGAATTCATAGATATTATCGATAATATCATTGATGAGCTTTATAATGCCAAAGGTACATATAACAAAGCTGAAGCAAACGGCAACATAGTTGTCAGTGCAGGCAATGTCGTACTGAAGGATATGGTTATTGAGGGCAATCTTTATCTGGCTCCCGGAATAGGGAACGGCAATGTGACCCTTAATAACGTAACAGTAAAGGGAACGACTTTTGCAAACGGCGGTGGAGAGAACAGCATCATAATTGAAAATTCGAACCTTGTTACCTTGGTTGTAATGAAGGTTGACGGTAAAATAAGGATCGTTGCCAGAGAAAATACTTTGATCGAGAATACCCAGGTATATTCCGGAGCGATTCTTGAGTCCGACAGTGAAACCGGAGGTTCTTTTGAAAACGTGGAGATCCTTCAGGTACTGGAAGCAGGACAGAGTATCACCCTTGACGGCGATTTTGCTTCGGTAAGTATCGAGGCTTCGGGAATAACGCTTGATATTCCTGATGGGAAAATAGAGAACCTGAATCTGGCTGAAGGAGCCGAAGGCGCAAATATAATCATAAGTCAGGGAGCAACTGTCGGAACCCTTATAGCCGGAGCATCGGTCAATGTAAGCGGAAAGGGCACTATAAATAATGCGGAGATAAATGCCGCAAATGTTGTTATCGAACAGAATCCCGGGAGAATAACCATATCTGAAGGAATCACGGCCAGCATTGGAGGCAGAGTGGTTGATAATAAGACTGTCAGCTCAGGAAGCAGTCAGGGCGGAAGCACTACCCCGCCATCAAATCCGACTGAACCAACTGATCCAACAGAACCGACTGATCCAAATGAACCAACCGAACCTGAAGATCCCTGGACTTTGGTGTGGGCAGATGAATTCGACGGAGGTTCAGTGGATACTACCAAATGGACACTTGTAAATCAGGGTGGGGGCTTTGGCAATTATGAAGCCCAATATTACAGTCCTGACAACGCAACTGTCCAAAACGGAAATCTTGTAATAACAGCAAAGAAAGAAAAACATCCAAACGCAACAACTGAAGAATACACTTCAGCAAAGCTGGTTTCAAAATTCTCGACCAGATATGGAAAAATTGAAGCAAGGATAAAGCTTCCTGTAGGTACTGGCTTGTGGCCGGCATTCTGGATGATGCCGAAGGACAGTGTCTACGGCGGCTGGGCAGCTTCCGGTGAAATAGACATTATGGAAGCAAGGGGAAGAATTCCGGATGTTGTATGCGGTACACTGCACTACGGCGGATCGTGGCCTGATAACATATATACCGGAAAGGAATATACCTTCCCTGAAGGTCAAACCATTAATGAATTCCATACATATGCCATTGAATGGGAGCCCGGCGAAATAAGATGGTATGTTGACGGTGAGCTTTACCAGACTCAGAACAGCTGGTATACGAATGGCAGCGACGGTCTTGAGAAGTATGCATACCCTGCTCCGTTCGACCAGGAATTCTATATGCAGCTCAATCTGGCTATAGGAGGAACGTTTGATGGCTTACGTCTTCCTGAAGACAGCCTGTTTGAATCTCCCGTAACCATGGAAGTGGATTATGTAAGGGTTTATGAGTTGACCGGAAGGCCGTATAAAGAGCCCGTCGAACCCCAGATAATTCCTGAACCGCTGCCGGAAGGAGCAAAGCAGCCCGACAGTGAAGGAAATCTTTTAAGTGACATCAACTTTGAGAACGGAATAAAGGACAATCAGGAAGGTACCGACGAGAATTTCGGAGACGGCTGGAATTATGTTCACAACGCACAGTTTAACGGCCAGGCTGAGGTATCGATAGAAAATATCGACGGAATAAATTATGCGAAGATAAATGTCATCAACAAAGGAACGCAGCCTTATTCTGTCCAGCTCGAACAGCTTACTACCGTAGGCAAGGGCAGATGGTACAAGTTAATATTCAATGCCAAAGCAGATAAAGAGAGAAAGCTGAATATCAAGATTGGCGGAGGCCCTGATGCTCCTGCCGGAAGCTGGATGGCGTATGCTACTTTCGAGGCTGAACTGAAACCTGAATTATTGAACTATACCGCTCAGTTCCAGATGATTTATGATACGGACATCAAAACAAGACTGGAATTCAACTGCGCTTCAGATACGGGAACTGTCTGGATAGGAAATGTAAGACTCATAGAAATCGATCCTCCCGCTGCTGATTACGATGGCGAAAAGGAACCGCTGTCAGATGGCAACCATGTTTATAACGGAGCCTTCGACAAGTACACCATAGACAGAATGGCATGCTGGAATGTGGTCAGGACTGATGCGGATGCCACAGTCTATGTGCCTGAAAGAACAAGGGAACTTACTGCAGACATCACAGACGGCGGAAGCAGCCCCGGTTCACTCGTTGTTTACCAGCAGGGAATCAGGCTTCTGAAAGACAATGATTATAAGCTTTCATTCAGGGCAAGGGCTGAGCAGGAAAGAACCATAAAGGTAATGTTTACCGACAGCGAAGGGAATGCGTATCTTTCCGAAAAGGAAATTGCTTTGACGGAAAACATGAAGACCTATCAGGTCACATTCAGAATGACATCTGACAATGACACGAATTCGTTCCTGAAATTCCTCCTGGGCGGAGATGCTGCGGATGTTTATATCGATGATGTGAGATTGACCAACGAAACCATCATCATAGGACCCGAGGTCGATTTGTTCCCGCTCAAAAACGGAGATTTCAGCAATCCAAATACAGATCCGTGGATCACACTGGGCAATGGCAGTGTCGAAGGCGGAGTCGCTGATTTCGCTTTGGTTGACGGAGAACTGAAGATATCGGCAATCAATCTTGGAGCGCAGCCGTGGAGTATAATGGTCATTCAAAGCGGAATGGAATTCTCATCCAGAGTTGAGTATCTGGTCGAGTTCGACGCACGGTCAACAGTGGCAAGAGATATCGAAGTCGTAATTGAGGATGCCTCTTACACCAGGTATTTTGATGAGATCGTCAGTCTGACTCCCGAAATGCAGCGGTTCGGATTCTCGTTCAGGATGCCTGCCAGCAAAACCGTTGACCTGAAATTCCTGCTGGGTAAAATAGCCGGAGCAGTATTATCGGACATTTACATTGACAATGTGGTATGTGAAGTCAAAGATGCAAGACAGTATGTGAATCTGCTGGAAAACGGCACATTTGCCAACGGCACTGCAGGGTGGCTGATCGGCGCTTATGAAGGCGCATCACAGACACATTCTGTAGAAAACAATACTCTGGAGGTTTCCATTGGCAATGTCGGTCCTGCGAACTGGGCAGTGCAGGTAGAGCAGGAGAATCTTACTATCGAGTCCGGCAAGAGCTATGT
>DULR01000067.1 GCA_012840245.1 Clostridiaceae bacterium | reverse complement strand
TATGAAGGAAGCTTTGGAGAACCTGAAGAAGCTTACCTCCCTTGACGGTGTATCAGGGGACGAAGCGGAGGTTCGCGATTATATAATATCCCTGATAAAAGATCATGTTGACGATTATTATATTGACACCATGGGAAACCTCATGACCTATAAAAAAGGAACCGGAAACGGTCCCAAAGTGATGCTGGATGCCCATATGGACGAGGTAGGCCTTCTGGTCTCTCAGATAAATTCAGACGGACTTCTGAAATTCCAGACCATCGGTGGAATAGAACCCAGGGTACTGGTCGGGAAACGCGTCAGGATCGGAGAGAAGAAAGTGCCCGGAGTGATAGGGTTCAAACCGATCCATCTGCAAAGCCCCAGAGAAAGAACAGGTTCCGTTGACAAAAAAAGCCTCACCATAGATATCGGTGCCAAGGACAGGGAACAGGCCGAGAGCAAGGTGGAAATCGGAGACAGAGTGGCTTTTGCATATGACCCGGTAGAGTTCGGAGATAATAAGCTGATGGCCAAGGCTTTGGATGACAGGGTCGGCTGCGCTGCTTTGATAGAGCTTCTGATGCACGATTTCGAATGCGATATTTACGGCTGCTTCACAGTTCAGGAGGAAGTAGGACTTAAAGGAGCGAAGACGGCTTCGTTCCAGGTCATGCCCGATATAGCTCTGGTCCTTGAAGGTACAACATGCTATGATGTTCCCGATACACAAGAACACCGCATGAGTACCGTCTGCGGGAAAGGGCCGGCGCTTACGTTTATGGACAGGTCGGTTATTACCGACAGGGACTTCGTGGCACATATTGCAGATGTCGCCGAGAAAAACGGCATACCATATCAATATAAAAAGACCGTATCGGGCGGTACCAATGCAGGAAGGATCCAGGTGAACGGCACAGGCGTGAAGGTCGGCGTCATCGCTGCCCCGTGCAGGTATATCCATACTCCTGTATCTGTGATAGACATATCGGATTTCGAGAATATGATAAAGCTCGCAAAAAAGGTTCTGGAGACCATACCCGTATCCATAAGCCTTTATCGCGAACAAGGAGGAAAAACCAATGTTTGATATTATCAAAAAACTGGCTCAGACATACGGCCCGTCGGGAAATGAAAAGAAAGTGGCTGAAGCAATAATCGAAATGGTTAAAGGAAAAGTAGATGAAATAAAGACAGATCCGCTTGGCAACCTGATCTGCGTTAAGAAAGGAACGGGCGGGACAGGCAAAAAAATAATGCTGGCCGCCCATATGGATGAGATAGGCGTTATCGTTTCACATATCGATGACAAGGGATTTTTAAGGTTCAGCAATATCGGCGGGCTGCCACCACATGTCATCCTTGGCCAGAGAGTCGTCTTTGAAAACGGAACTGTCGGTGTCATCTGGTATGAGGAAGACACAGAGGACAAAAAAAATGTGAAGCTGGAAAAGATGTACATCGATATTGCAGCAGGCTCGGAAAAGGAAGCCGGGAATCACGTTAAAATAGGAGACATGGCAGTATTTGCGGCTGACACTATCAGCCAGAACGGCAGGGTGATATCAAAAGCGCTGGATGACAGAGTCGGATGTGCTGTTCTGGTGCAACTGGCTTTGAATGAGCCAAAGACTGAAAACGATATATACTACGTCTTCACGACCCAGGAAGAGGTGGGCTTAAGAGGCGCGAGGACAGCTGCATTCGGGATCGTGCCCGATATGGCGCTGGCTGTTGATGTTTGTGACACCGGCGATACTCCGAACTGCAAACCCATGTCCGTCCGCTTAGGTGAAGGACCAACGGTGAAGATAAAAGACAGCAGTGTCATTTCACATCCCATGGTAAAGGACAGACTGATAGACGCAGCCAGAAAGAACAATATCCCATACCAGCTGGAGGTTATGCTGCGCGGTGGCACCGATGCTGGAAGCATACATGTAACAGCAGGCGGCATTCCTTCGGGAGGAGTTTCGATTCCGACCAGATATGTGCATAATACAGCAGAAATGGTCGATATTAACGACGTCGAAAATGCCGTTAAATTGCTGGAAGCCTTTGTTAAGTAGCCAAAAAGCCTGAGTTTCAGGTATTGTTCGTCATCATTGGTATTTGCTCCTCTAATAAAAACGCGAAAAAAGTCAAATAATATATGAATGAAAGGAGGAGCAGCACTGATGAGCATTTTTGACAATATGATGATGAACAACAAATACACGAAGCCAACGACCGGTAAAAAAAGTTCAAAGCAGTCTTCCCTTTATCCTGAAGAAAGTCCGAAAAGCGCCTCAGGAAGACAGACCTTTAAGGAAGAGTATGCTGAAGATCTTGTAAGTGATGTATCCAGATATGGGATCCAGTCCTACTCAAAAGCCGGGGTAACTTTTGAGAAGCTTTCCGAAAATCAGGGAAAGATCAGTTATTCAGGCTTGCTCGCAAAATGCGGTGCTCAGGAAGTATGCGGTGTCTACGGCTACGGCAGCAATCAGAACTGGGAAAATGTATCGACCATAAAATTGAACAGGGATTCAGGCGGCACATTCCAGGCCATTATACCTGTAGAGCAAGGTAAAAATATTAATATCGCCTTTAAAGATCCTGCTGAAAACTGGGATAATAATTCAGGTATGAATTATACATTCGTCAACTAATGAAGAGAGGGAATTTCCCTCTCTTTTTTTACAGCAAGCTGCCGTTGTTAACCCAGTCCCTTGCCTCTTCCACGCTCAGTTCGGATGCGATTGGAACTGCACCTTC
>DULR01000066.1 GCA_012840245.1 Clostridiaceae bacterium | reverse complement strand
ATTTTTTGACCAGGAATAATTTTCCGTTTTCTGTAATAGGGCGGCCTGATCAGACTGAGGGAGTGCTATGGGTAGATAATGATAACTTTCAGGCAACATACCAGGTCACAAATTATCTTATAATGAAAGGACACAGCAGGATTTCATTTTTAGGAGGACCCCAGGATCACAATGTATCCAGAGACAGATGGGAAGGGTATAAGAAGGCTATGACAGTTCATGGATATTCTATAGACAAAAGTATAACCTTTCAGGATGGGAGCTTCTCCGAGGAATTTGGCAGTGAATGCATGCTGAATATGATTTCAGCAAAGGAAAAAGGGACACCCCTCCCGACAGCTATCGTTACCAGTGATGATATGCAAGCTTTGGGAGTTTTGAAGGCAATGAGGAAAATGAATGTTTCCGGTATTGCCGTAACAGGATTTAATAACGTGCCTATAAGCCTGTATCAGAATGAATCCTTTACTTCTGTTGATGTTAATGCCAGCAAACTTGGCTTTTTTGCTGCAAAGCTCCTGATTGGAAAGATAGAAGGCAGGAAAAATCTACCCACCCATTACATCGTTCCAACAAATCTGGTTGAGGTTAAGCCTTTTTATTGATGGCCAGACTATAACAGTGGAGGTATCAGATGAGCAAGCTTGTATCAGACAGTTGGAAGATCATCCAGGAAGGGTTTTCAGCAGAAAAGAACCGGTTCTTTGAGAGCATCATGGCTTCCGGAAACGGCAGGATGGGATTAAGAGGAAACCACGAGGAGGATTACACCGGAGATACTTTGAAAGGTACTTATATTGCAGGTGTATATTACCCTGACAAAACCCGTGTTGGCTGGTGGAAGATCGGGTACCCCGAGTATTTTGCAAAAGTACTGAACGCAATTGATTTTATAGGTATCAAAGTTGGCATTAACGGCGAGAATGTCGATCTGGCAACTTGCTGTTTTACGAACTACAAACGGGAACTGGATATGAAGGAGAGTATCCTGAGAAGGAGCTTTACCTTCGTAGGAAAAGACGGCTCTGAATATGAGATAAAAACCGAGAGATTTTTAAGTTATGCAGATTGCGATTTAGCTGTAATAAAGTACTCGGTAACCGGTTTGTCGGAAGAAGCCGACGTAGTTTTTACACCTTTTCTTAACGGTGATGTAAAAAATGAGGATGCCAATTATGATGAAAAATTCTGGGAATATGTATCGGGTGAGGCAGGCAAATCGGTATCTTTTTTAACTATGAAGACCCTTAAGACCAATTTTAATGTTTCTGCGGCTTTTACCTGGGAACTGACAGGGTCCGACGCTCTGGAAAACGAAGCCATCAGCCGGAACGGCGGAGAGTTTGTCGGAAACAGGGTAAGAGCAAAAGTCAGGAAGAACGCAACTGTGACTCTTACCAAATATATTTCAGTGATCAGTGACAGGTATTACGAAGCAGATAAAATCAGCAATATTGCCTGTCATAAAGCAGAGGAAGCGAAAAAAGCGGGTTACGAAAGTCTTTTTGAGGCTCACAAGGCTAAATGGGACAAAATCTGGTCCATGGGGGATATAACCATCAGAGGAGATATAAAGGCCCAGCAAGGTATCAGATTCAATATATACCAGCTGAATTGCACTTATTCAGGAGATGATCCCAGGCTTAACATTGGTCCCAAAGGATTTACCGGGGAGAAATACGGTGGAAGCACTTACTGGGATACCGAGGCTTTCTGCCTGTATTTCTATCTGGGCACGCGGGAGCCCCAAATAGCCAGGAATCTCCTTGAATACCGCTATGATCACCTTGAGAAGGCAAAAGAAAACTCAAAGAAGCTGGGGACACAGGGCGCTCTGTATCCCATGGTGACCATGAACGGCGAAGAATGCCATAATGAATGGGAGATCACATTTGAGGAAATCCACAGGAACTGCGCAATCACCAATGCCATAAAGGTTTATACCGAATATACGGGAGATACGTCTTATCTTTATCAGAAAGGCATCGATGTATTGGTAGAGACTTCAAGGTACTGGGTTTCAAGGGTGACGTTCAATTCAAAGAAAAACATATATATGATCCTGGGCGTAACAGGGCCAAATGAGTACGAAAACAATGTCAACAACAACTGGTATACCAATCGTATGGTCAAATGGAGCCTTCAGTACACTGCCGATACTCTCGAAAATATGGAGAAAGCCGATAAAAAACTATATCAGGAGGCAGTTGACAGACTCAGGCTGACTGAGGATGAAGTCG
This sequence comes from Clostridiaceae bacterium, assembly GCA_012840245.1. GTDB lineage: Bacteria > Bacillota > Clostridia > DSM-8532 > DSM-8532 > DTU059. The sequence goes on along the minus strand of DULR01000066.1, from coordinate 7,717 downwards.
ATTCCTTCAGAAAGATCAGCCAGAACATGTATCTTCCTGAGGACAAGGAACTGGGCATATTCCTGCAGCAGGACGGATATCTGGACAAGGAGCAGACTCTCGTATCCGATCTTAAGCCAGAAGATCTGCCTTTGAACCAAAACTGGTCATGGGACAGGATATTAAGATCCTGCTATATCAAGCAGGCTGACGTCCTGCAGGGATTATGGTTCCTGAATGAAGAATATCCGTTGGATGTGAAGAAAAGAAACTTTGAATTCTATGAGCCTAGAACTGTGCATGAATCTTCCTTGTCTCCCTGCGTCCATGCGATCCTCGCAGCTGAGATCGGTCTTGAGGACAAGGCGTATGAGTTTTATCTAAGGACATCAAGGCTTGATCTGGACAATTATAATAATGATACCGATGACGGTCTTCATATCACGTCCATGGCCGGCACATGGATGAGCATAGTACACGGCTTTGGCGGTATGAGGATAAAAAATGGAGAGCTTTATCTGGCACCTTTTATCCCGGAATGCTGGGAAGAGTATTCTTTCCGCCTGGTATTCAGGGGACGGATAATAAAAATAACTGTAAATAAAAAGGAGACCATATTACTTTTAGAAAAAGGCGATCCTCTCGAAATACTTCTTTTCACTGAACGTATACTCTTAAAGTAAACCAGGGGGACGGTTCTTCCGGTTCATAAACAAGACAGAAAACAGAACTGAATGGTGGCATCAACCGATGCCGCCATCTTTGTATTTTAATGGGATAATGCGCATTACTCAATAATGCAACCGTTTGCTTGAATTAACCATAGGGACAGTTCTTGTGGTTAAGTTATAAACCACAAGAACCGTCCCTATGGTATAAATGGATGAAGCTCTTAATCATAATCAAAATCAGATAGCCAGATCAACATGCTGTGTTGTACCGGCTTCTCCTGTTTCCTTCAGGAAGATCCCTGAGCTTCGAATCTGCCCGAGCTGTTCGTTGGTTTCGGTTTTCAGGCCGAACTCCGAACGGACATTGCCCAGATATATTGCTCCTACTCCTGCCTGACCGAGAGCCAGAAGTGTCTTGTTTCCAGTTTCGTCCAGGGTCCAGATTCTCAGGCGACTGAATATTTCATCATTTTCGTCGATCCAGCCGTTTTTGTCCTGGTCCCATTCAGCCAGTTCTTCGAATCCGTTTCCGCTCCGGGGCCCGAAAAGCTCGCTTCCGTCGTCGATAATGCCATTGTTGTTAAGATCCAGAGCCAAAAACCCGGAACCGTAGCCGGTGAAGGCGATGGTGTCAGGATTGCCATCCAGATCGATATCAAAGGAATAATTCCTGTCTCCAAGGGTTGCCGAAGAGTTTTTAAAATTGATCACAAGCGGATCGATCAGTGCATCACCTGCTCGAATCGACAGGGTTTCCTCCCTGATAAACTCTCTGCTTACATGGAAGCTTAGGTTGAAGTCGATAACTCGGCCATCGGCCGTGGTAACGCTTCCCGATGAACTGAATGACATTTTTTCAGAATCATGAAAATACTCGTACCGATCATACTTAAGCCCCCAGCCCTGTGGCCTTGCAAAGCTGAGCCCCTGTTCGTAGCGGTCCTTGACCTTCTCCAGCTCCTGAAGCTCTTCTTTTTTCAGCCTTTCGGTGTCCAGGACTAAAAATTTTATTCTTTTCCCGGTAAGTAAATAAATGAAATCTTCGATGAGCTTTATTTTTTCCTTGTCTTCATCGCTCAGGGCGATCTCATTTTCATTCTTTTGTGATTCGGTTTTCGCGATTGCCGCTTTTTGCTGAAGTGATTTACCTTTCTCTGAAATATCGATGAGAATGTTGTCTTTTGTGTTTAAGATCTGTCCATTCGTCCAGAATTCAACAGTTTCTTTTGTATGCTGCTGTCTTGCGGAGTACCATTTTGCGTCCATTCGGACGCGGGAATCCACGATTTTCATAAGATATGCCTCCTTGCATATAGCTCCATCCATAGATCAGAAACTGTTATTCTATATATCGGCAGAATAAGGGAATACATCAACAAAAGAGTTTGTTGTATTATATAGATAAAAGGCGGCGACGCCGGTATTCAAACGGAGAGATCGGGATGAACAGTTGGAATGATTTTATCAGGGAGTGCACAGCCTGCAAAAGGTGCGGTCTTTATTCGGGCAGGCAGAATGTAGTAATAGGAAGGGGAAATCCTAAACCGGTACCTCTTCTTTTCGTGGGAGAAGGTCCGGGCGAGCAGGAGGATATCCAGGGAGAAGCTTTTGTAGGAAGAGCGGGGAAATTGCTGGATCTTCTTCTGGAAGCCCTGAGGATCGATGCAGATTGTTATTATATAGCCAATGTTGTCAAATGCCGTCCTCCTCAGAACAGAGTCCCGACCAGGGAAGAAATGGAAGCATGCCTGCCGTGGCTGAGATATCAGGTGAAAGCCCTGAAACCGTCTGTTATAGTATGTCTTGGCTCTACTGCAGCAAGGGCGATAATAGATGATGAGGTTAAAATAACTCAGATCCGCGGGACATGGATCGAGTTGAAGGGAGGACTTGTGGTCATGCCCACATATCACCCGGCAGCAGTATTGAGAGATACCCGAAAAAGGGAAGATTTCTTTCTGGACATGAAAAAAGTACGTTCCAGGCTTATCGAAATGGGAGTCAACACTTAAACTTGTCCGGCTGCATATCATAAAGTATGAGTCAAAGCCGGAGAGGTCCAGATGGTCTATCTTGATAATGCAGCGACTTCTTTTCCGAAACCGGAAGAAGTTTATGTCGAAATGGATGCCTTTATGAGAAATACTTGCGCGAATCCCGGACGTTCCTCCCACGAAATGGCCAGGGAGTCAGCGGCTGTGGTGATGAGGGCAAGGGAAAATATCGCAAAGCTTTTTAACATTGAGAACCCGCTTCGTATAGGGTTTACCTGCAATGCCACCATGGCATTGAATATTGCTATCCATGGAGTTTTAAAAAAAGGCGACCATGTCATCACTACCGCAATGGACCATAATTCTGTCTTAAGGCCTCTCTATGAGCTTAAAAGGAAGGGGATAATCGACTATACCGTATTAATGCCCAGGAACCAGTTCGGGGCGATTGAACCTTCTTCCTTCACCAGGGCTGTAAGGACAAACACGAAACTTATCGCGACTACCCTTTCATCAAATGTGACCGGAATGGTCCTTCCATACAAGGAAATAGGGGAGATTGCAAAAAGAAGAGGAATATTGTATCTTTTGGACTGCTCGCAGGGAGCGGGAGTGCTGCCTGTAGATGTCAAAAACATGTATATTTCCCTGCTTGCCTTTCCCGGCCATAAAGGGCTGATGGGTCCCCAGGGTACAGGCGGGTTATATGTTAATGAGGCTGTTTCTTTAAGGCCGATCATACAGGGAGGAACAGGAAGCCGCTCATCTGAAACAGTTCAGCCTGATTTCATGCCTGACATAATAGAAAGCGGGACTTTGAACACTCCCGGGATTGCCGGGCTTAACGCCGGTGTGGAATTCATCCTGAAAACAGGAACAGACAATATCTATAAAAAAAAGAAGAGCCTTATCGAGAGGCTTTATGAAGGATTAGCCGTAAATAAGCGCATCAGGCTGTATTCGACGATAGAGGGTTATCTCAACAGCGGCATAATAGCTCTTCTGCTCGAGGGGATGGATTCCTCGGAAGTTGCCAACATTCTGGATTCCAAATATCATATCGCTGTGAGGCCGGGGTTCCATTGCGCACCTTTGGCTCACAAAGCCCTTGGTACCGATAAAACGGGGCTGGTAAGGCTTAGCCCGGGGTACTTCAATACTCATGATGAAATCCAGTATGTAATAAAATGCATAAACGAAATTACGAGACAAAGATGATTATCTGGCTCTGTTGTCATTCTGAACGAAGCGCAGCGTGAAGAATCTTAAAGGTCAATAAAAGTTATCTCAGGTCTGGAACCCAGACGCAGCGGGAATATCACATTTCCTATACCCCTGCTGATATAGACGGGTATGCCGTTTATAACATGAAAACCTTTTCTGAAGCCTTTTCGGCAGGTTTCTTCCTTTCTGAATATCCTGTACTCCAGGTTGAATGGCATCCATATCTGTCCGCCATGAAAATGTCCGCATAATAAAAGGTCGGCATCGCCGGGATTTAAAGTCAAAACGGTTTCGGGGTTATGTGTGACGGCCAGGTTGAAATCAGCGCTTTCATCCCTCTGTGATAAAGCCTGTTCAATATCGGGCGAACCCAGTTTAAAATCGTCTATACCGGTAATATTTATGGTCTTCCCATCCTTTTGGAAGACTACCGAACTGTTGACCAATATCTCAATGCCATGACTTTTGAGGTTGAAGAAAAATAAATCCTTTATTTCAGGATAATTTATAAAGCTTCTGTGATCATGGTTGCCCAATACGATAAATACGGGCAGACCCGATGAAATCTCATTGATCCATTCGCAAACCTCATGGATATGTTTTTCCTTTTCAATCAGATCACCGGCTATGACAATAAGGTCCGGATTATTGTTCCTGATGGCTTTAGCGGCATCCTTCGCCGAAACCATGAGAAGTCCCATATGGATATCCGAAATCAGGGCAATCCTGATGTTCAGGTCCGATCTGTATTTAATATATTCACACTTAAGGTGCCCTGCCTGGAGCGCCATGAAAAGCAGGAAGAATAATATGGCCAGAAGGACGTAATACAATTTTCCACCGCCTTTTTATAAAGATTAACACATGAAGACAGGCAGGACAAGTAGCCAGGCAATTGGGGCAATGCTTTACGATATCATTTCCCTATGACACACCTGATTCGCATCTGCCAATTGTATCGGGGACCACTGTTTATTGTTGGATTATGGTGATAAAATAATATAATAGCCCCTAATAGGGAATATAAGTTTGAAACATAATCCTGAAAGTTGGTGATATAAAAATGAAAAGAGCTATAATAATTGTACTGGACAGCCTTGGAATCGGGGAAATGCCCGATGCGGCCAGGTATGGCGATGAGGGCAGCAATACCCTGGGGAATATAACCCGCGCCATTAAAGATAAATCATGGTATAGACTGGAGAACCTGACAGGCATGGGCTTGGGGCATATAGATGGCATTGATTATATAGAGAAGGTCGATGATCCATCGGCTTCATTCGGCAGGCTAAGTGAAAAATCGAAGGGAAAAGACACAACGACAGGACATTGGGAGATAGCCGGAATCGTTCTGGAAAGACCGTTCCCTACTTATCCCGACGGATTTCCCAAGGAAGTAATCGAGGCTTTTGAAAAGGCAATAGGACGCAAGTGCCTGGGAAACTACCCCGCATCGGGAACCGAGATAATAGAGAAACTGGGAAAAGAGCATATGGAAACAGGTTTTCCCATTGTCTACACATCGGCAGACAGCGTGTTCCAGATAGCTGCACATGAAAGTATCATACCAATCGATGAGCTTTATGATATGTGTGAAAAGGCAAGATCAATATTAACAGGTGAGCATGCAGTAGGAAGGGTCATAGCGCGCCCTTTTGAAGGAGAGCCCGGCAGCTTCAGAAGAACCGAAAGAAGAAAGGATTTTTCTCTTAAACCAATAAGAAAAACCGTATTGGATTATGCAAAGGAACAAGGCTTTGAGGTCAGAGCAGTAGGCAAAATCGAGGATATTTTTGCCGGATCGGGCATTACTCATGCCGTGCATATCAACGGGAACATGGACGGGGTGGACAAAACCATTGAGTGGATAAGGGAAGATTTTAAAGGTATATTGTTTACCAACCTCGTGGATTTCGACATGCTGTACGGACACAGGAACAACACCGAGGGATATGCAAGGGCTATCGAAGACTTTGACAGAAGACTTCCTGAAATCACCGGTGCCATGAAGGATGAGGATATATTGATTATTACAGCCGATCACGGATGTGATCCCACTACCGAAAGCACCGACCATTCAAGGGAATACACGCCGCTTTTGATTTGCGGCAAACCTATAAAAAAAGGAGTCAATCTCCACACCAGAGAAGGCTTTTCCGATATTGCCGCAACTGTAGCTGAGTATCTTGGAGTAAAGGCAGAGATCGAAGGGAAAAGCTTTTTGAAGGATATTTCTTTATAATGCAATAATACGCATCCTGAATCTGTCGCGGATGTCATTCTGAGCGCAGCGAAGAAATGACCCAGTTATCCTGAGCACCGCATAAGATCCTTTACTGCACTGAGTTTCGTTCAGGATGACATGCAGGAGCAAGCATTACACACGGGTTTACTCCTGCATGTTTCACGATGTGTTCAGAATGATGAATGTAAATATATTCTAACTCTCATGGAGGGTGAGATTTTATGAGAATGGTGGATATCATTCTGAAAAAACGTTATGGCGGTAAGCTCACGAAAGAGGAAATCGATTTTTTCGTAAAGGGAGTAGTGGACGGATCGATTCCCGATTACCAAATAAGCGCTCTTCTTATGGCCATTTGCTTAAAAGGGATGGACGATGAGGAAACACTGAACCTGACACTGGCCATGGCAGATTCGGGAGACAGGGTAGACCTGTCCGGGATACCATCAGTCAAGGTAGATAAACACAGTACCGGAGGAGTCGGAGACAAGACCACCCTGATCCTTGCTCCCATTGTGGCTTCAATGGGCGTACCCGTTGCCAAGATGAGTGGAAGAGGCCTGGGACATACAGGCGGAACCATAGACAAGCTTGAATCCATCCCCGGCTTTTGCACTGAACTGTCACAGAATGATTTTATAAATACAGTGAAGGAAATTGGACTGGCAGTTGCAGGCCAGACAGGCAATCTCGCGCCGGCTGATAAAAAACTCTATGCTCTCAGGGATGTTACCGGAACAGTAGAAAGCATACCACTGATCTCAGCGAGCATCATGAGCAAAAAGCTTGCTGCCGGAGCCGATGCCATCGTTCTGGATGTCAAGGTGGGAAGCGGAGCATTCATGAAGACGCTGGATGAGGCAAGAACTCTTGCCCGAACCATGGTCAAAATAGGAAACGGAGCCGGCAGGAAAACAGTGGCTGTGATAACTGATATGGACCGGCCGCTGGGCAAGGCTGTGGGCAATGCCCTGGAAGTGAAGGAAGCCATAGATGTTTTGTCAGGGAAAGGGCCCGAGGATATAACAGAAATATGTATCACTTTGGCAGGAAAAATGCTGGAGCTTGCGGGAAAAGGAGATTTCGACAAATGTGTTTCGATGGCCAGAGAAGCCCTGAATGACGGAAGAGCGCTGGATAAGCTCAGACAGATGATCAGGGCTCAAAAAGGTCTGGAAAAAGTTATCGATGACCCTGAGCTTCTTCCTCAGGCCAGGTTTGTAAAAGAGTACAGGGCTGCCTCAGGAGGATATCTGAAATCCATCATATCCGATAAACTGGGAACAGCATCAATGCTTCTGGGTGCAGGCAGAGCCACAAAGGAAAGCAGGATAGATCCTGCTGCCGGAATAGTTCTTATCAAAAAACCCGGAGACAGGGTGGAGGAGGGAGAGCCAATAATGATCCTTCATGCCGATTCTGAGGATCTTTTTGAAGGCTCCGTTAGCGTGCTGAATGAAGCAGTGGTGATAAGCGATGCGCCGCCTGAAGAGGCCCCGCTCGTTATCGATATTATAGAATGATTACTGACTACATTTTATAATGTAATCTTAATTAAAACAGAATAACCTAGATAAGCCTGCATATAGTTTTTATGGATAGGT
>DULR01000065.1 GCA_012840245.1 Clostridiaceae bacterium | reverse complement strand
TCTTCCTTTAAGATCTCAATTACAATTTTTGCTTTTTCTTCGGGTTTAAAATTTCTTCTCTTTTCCATAGCATTATTCTAACTTATTTTTTGTGTTTTGTCTGTCTTGTTTTCTGGTATCATTATAAAGAAACTATCTGAAAGATTATTATTTGAAAATCTGTTATCTGATAATGAAGTGATAAATTTAAACGGTGAAGAGCTGTACGATGCAGATCACGATATATTTTCGTGTTTTCCTTTTCAGTCAAAAGACGAAGCGGAGAATTTGTTTTTAACTGATTTAAGTAGTGCCAAAACAGAGATCTTAATGGATGTACCGGGAGAAATTAATGCAAGTGAGAAGTTTATAAATAATATATGTAAGATTATTGAAAAAGCTAAACAGGACAAATTACGATTAATATTAAGAACAGAACAAAAGGAAGCGTTACCTTTGCAATTACAGGAATTAAACTTCATAAATGAGTTTGCAGTGAATCCTATTGCGATAATTGATAAAAAGATAATCTGGTTTGGTATGCCTGTACCTGACAATTGCTTTATAACTGAAGGTAAACCCATAGCTACAATTTATAGACCCATCATAAGATTTACAGGTACAGCGACAGCAAGATTTTTGTATTGTAATATATGATTAATAAACTGTAAAGAATTACATCGTTTCTTTCCTTCATGTACACAAAAGGCCATTATAATTTGATATAATCTAAATTAAATAGCTGACTAACAAACGTGAAAGTAATGTAATAATAGATTAACCTGTAATTCAGAAGGAGTGTATTGCACAAATGATAACCGGTGAGATAAAAAATAAAATTGATAAAATATGGACCGATATTTGGGCAGGCGGTATAACAAATCCGTTAACAGTCATAGAACAGCTGACATATTTAATGTTCATTCGATCCCTTGATGAGAAAGAATTAGAGAAAGAGCAATTTGAGGCTATCAGCGGAGAGAAGATGAAAAAGATATTCCCGCAGGACGAAGAGGGGCAGTCCATGCGCTGGAGCAGGTTTAAAACCATGGATTCCCGTAGAATGTTCGATATCGTCAGCAATAAGGTATTCCCTTTTATTAAAGCTCTTAACGGGGACAGTGATTCTGCTTTCTCAAAATATATGCAGGATGCCATGTTCCTGATTCCTACGCCACAGGTGCTTCAGAAGATTGTAACTGGCCTGGATGAGCTCTATGAGTATGATATAAAAGATCGTGATATGCATGGTGATGTCTATGAATATATGCTTAGTAAATTGTCTACAGCGGGTCAAAACGGCCAGTTCAGGACCCCGAAGCATATAAGGGATATGATGGTTCGTCTTGTTGAGCCGACCCCTGATGACAAGATATGTGACCCGGCTTGCGGCACGGCAGGATTTCTGGTTTCAACTGCAGAGTATATCCGTGAGAAATACGAATCTCAGATGACAAGCGAGCAATGGGAACACTTTGCAGGAGATATGTTTACCGGCTTTGATACTGACAGAACCATGCTGCGCATATCTGCGATGAACCTGATGCTCCATTCAATAACTCAACCGTATATAACTTACGTTGACAGTGTCTCCAAACAGAATACGATATCATCAAAATATGATGTGATACTTGCAAATCCACCATTTACAGGCACAATCGATGCAGAAAGCATCAGTGACAGTTTAAAGGCTGTTTGTAACACAAAGAAAACTGAACTTTTATTTGTTGCTCTCTTTTTAAGGATGCTTCGTAAGGGCGGGCGCTGCGCATGCATCGTGCCTGATGGAGTGTTGTTTGGCTCAACAAAGGCACATAAGGCTTTACGAAAAGAACTGGTGGAAAATCACCATTTGCGTGCTGTTATATCCATGCCCAGCGGGGTATTTAAACCATATGCCGGTGTGAGTACTGCTATCTTGGTGTTTACGAAAACAGGAGCGGGTGGCACCGACAAGGTATGGTTCTATGACATGAAGGCAGACGGATACTCCCTCGATGATAAACGTTCACCAATAGAGAACAATGATATTCCTGATATACTTGCCCGTTTTCACAACCTTGAAGGAGAGAAAGACCGCAAACCAACTGACCAGAGCTTTTTTGTAGATAAATCTGCTATTGTTGCTAATGATTATGATTTATCCATCAACCGGTATAAAGAGATTGTATATGAAAAAGTTCAATATGATCCACCAAAAGTGATAATGGACCGATTAGATAAATTAAGCCTCGAAATTAATGAAAAAATGAAAGAGTTAAGGGGGCTTATTGGTGAGTAAGTGGGAAAAGGTTACACTTGGTAATTTTATAGAACAAATACGTGGTGTATCATATAATCCAAAAGATGCTAGTATTACTGCGAAACCGGGTTATGTTGCTATATTACGTGCTCATAATATACAAGATGAAGGTTTAAATCTTAACGACTTAATCTATGTAGATAGAAGTAAAATTAGTGATCAACAATTTATTAAAGCTGGTGATATTGTAATCTGTGCTTCAAGTGGAAGTAAGAATCTTGTAGGGAAGGCCTCGCAAGCTTACAAAGATATGAATATCTCTTTTGGAGCTTTTTGTAAAGTAATAAGAACTAATAAAATATATGCACCGTACTTAGGAAACTTCTTTAAAAGTCAATATTATCGCAGGACAATTTCTGAGCATTCTTCGGGGATAAATATAAATAATATAAGAAATGAGCATATAAATAGATTACAAATCCCTCTGCCTCCCCTCGAAATCCAAAAGCAAATAGCAAAAACCTTGGACACCGTATCAGAGATGCTTGCCATGCGCAAACAGCAGCTTACGGAACTGGATAATCTGATTAAATCGGTGTTTTATGATATGTTCGGTGATCCGATTAAAAACACCAAAGGATGGGAAAGGAAAGAATTGTCAAATTGTTGTTATGTCAATCCTAAAAAATCAGAAATAAATTGTTTTACAGATAATTTAGAAGTATCCTTTGTTTCTATGGCGAGTGTTTCAGAAAAAGGAGACATTAACACAAATGAAATAAAATTATATAAAGAAGTAAAAGCAGGTTTTACTTACTTTTATGAGAATGATGTATTATTTGCTAAAATTACTCCTTGTATGGAAAATGGTAAAGGAGCTATTGCCCGAGGTTTAAAGAATAATATTGGGTTTGGTTCAACTGAATTCCATGTTCTAAGGCCTAAAAATGGAATCTCAAACAGTGAGTGGTTATATCATCTGACAGCATTGCCGGTTTTCAGAGATAGTGCAGAAAAGAATATGACAGGAAGTGCAGGTCAAAAAAGAGTACCAGTCTCATTTTTTGATAAGTTTTTTGTACCGCTACCACCGATTTCCTTACAAGATGAATTTGCAACGATAGTCACCAAAATTGAAGCCCAGAAATCCCTTGTAAAAAAATCCATCGAAGAAACGCAGCTATTGTTCGACAGCTTGATGAGCCAATACTTTGACGAATGAAGCTGAGGTGAAGTTAATGTCTGCGAATTTTGAGTTTTTAAAGGATAAGCCTGAATATAAGTTGTTTTCAAAAGCTTGTATAGAGGCCGAGCGGGTTTTGGTCACCTCTCCCGCTATGGCGGCTATTGGCTGCAGAAGGGCTTTGGAACTTGCAGTAAAATGGGTGTATTCAGCCGACAATACCATGAAAATGCCATATAAGGATAATTTGCAGGCATTAATCCACGAACCCACCTTCAGATTTGCAATGCACAAAGAAACCTGGAACAAGCTAAGATATATCATTAATCTCGGTAATTTAGCAGTTCATACTAATAAATCTGTCAACCAAAGCGATGCTGTTTTGGCTCTTTCAGCCTTGTTTGAGTTTATTCAGTGGATAGACTATTGCTACGGAACTGAATATAAAGAACGCAAATTTGATGAAGCAAATATTCCGGCTGATAAAGTTATTCTTGATGAAGCTAAAATCAGGCAGATGAACAGTCTGATTGAACAGAAGGATTCTGAGATTGAAGCTCTGCGCGCTCAGATAGTTGCCATGAGCGCCAGACTGACCGGGAACAGGGATTTAAACAAAGAGGAGCGGCATTTTGCACCTGTAGATATAACAGAATTTGCTACCCGTAAGAAGTATATTGATGTGGATCTGAAACTTCTTGGCTGGACATTTGGTGATGATGTGCTTGAGGAAGTTGAACTGTTTGGTATGCCGAACCCGCAGGGAAAAGGCTATGCAGATTATGTTCTTTACGGGAGAGACGGACTGCCTCTTGCTGTTATTGAGGCAAAGCGCACGTCAAAAGATCCGAAAATCGGAACCCAGCAGGCAAAGCTGTACGCAGACTGTCTTGAGAAAATGACGGGCAGAAGACCAATCATGTTTATAACCAACGGTTTCGAGACATATATCTGGGACGATTTAACCTCTCCACAGCGGAAGGTAAGCGGCATCTTTTCAAAAGCTGATCTGGAGAAGCTTATAAACCGCCGTAATGAGAGAAAACCGCTTGATGAGATCCCTATAGATGATAAAATAACAGACCGGCATTACCAAAAGGAAGCTATCAGGGCTGTTTGCGGCAGTATTGAAGAGGGGCACAGAAAATTTCTGATCGTAATGGCTACAGGAACCGGCAAAACCAGAACAGCCGCAAGTTTAACAGATGTTCTGTCTCGCGGAGGTTATGTTACAAATGTTCTATTCCTGGCAGACAGAACCGCACTGGTAAGCCAGGCTAAGGATGCTTTTAAAAACCATCTTCCCGACATGTCTCTCTGCAATCTTCTCAGCAACAGGGAGGATAAAAACGCACGCATTGTTTTCTCAACTTATCCTACCATGCTTAATTCCATTGATTCTGCAAGAAATGAAGCGGGGCAAAGATTATTTTCCCCTGCCCATTTTGATCTGATTATCATAGACGAGGCTCACAGAAGCATATTTAAAAAATACCGTGCAATATTTGAATACTTCGATGCTTTGCTTGTGGGACTGACAGCCACACCCAGGAATGAAGTGGATCGCAATACCTATGATTTCTTTGAGTTGGAAAGAGGTGTCCCCACTTACGCATATGAATATGAAACAGCGGTAAATGTAGATCATGTTCTGGTACCATACCGTAATATTGAGGTTAAGATGAAATTTCTTGAAGAGGGAATTTCATATGATGAACTTTCTGAAGCAGATAAGGAACGTTATGAAGAGGATTTTACAGATGAAGATGGTGAAATGCCTGATTTTATACCTCCTCCGGAAATCAATGACATTATATTTAACCAGTCAACCGTAGACATGGTTCTCGAAGATCTCATGACCAGAGGATTGAAAGTGGCCGGTGGAGACAGGCTTGGAAAGACCATTATTTTTGCTCAGAACAAAAGGCATGCCCAGTTTATCGTTGACAGGTTCAATGCGCTGTATCCACAGTATAAAGGAAGCTTTGCAAAGCGTGTTGTCTGCGATGACTATTACGCTGAGACTATCATTTTAGACTTCAAGGTTCCTGAAAAGGATCCTCATATAGCTGTTTCGGTAGATATGATGGATACTGGAATTGATGTTCCTGAGGTAGTCAATCTGGTATTTTTCAAGCGTGTCCGTTCAAAAATAAAGTTCTGGCAGATGATCGGCCGCGGTACAAGATTATGCAGGGATTTGTTCGGACCTGGCCAGGACAAGCAGTATTTTTTGATTTTTGATTATCTCAGCAATTTTGAATTTTTCAGAACCAATAAAGATGGCATAGAAGGAAGTGAATCACAAAGTATTTCAGAAGCGGTATTTGCCAAAAGAGTACGATTAATTCATCATCTCCAGCATTCAGCATTTATGAGTGAGGAATATCAAAAACTGCGCAATTCTCTTGTGGAAACGGTACTGGCACAGATAAATGCTTTGAATACGGAACTGATATCTGTGAAATTGCAGCTGCAGCATGTGGAGAAGTATAAAAATAAAGAGGCTTTTGTTAGCCTTTCTGATATTGATAAACATAACCTGATTAATTATCTGGCACCCCTTGCTTACATGGATGATACCGATGAATATGCCAAACGGTTTGATAATTTCATGTATGGGATTATGCTTTCGCTTATAGAAGGAAAATCGCTTAAAAGGGGTAGGGATCAGCTATCATCGGTTTGCACAAGCCTTTTGAAAAGATCAACTATTCCTCAGATCAGTAATAAGATTGAATTTATCAATATGATAAATACTGATAAATTCTGGGCTAACCCTGATGTATTGAATCTTGAAAAGGTCCGTGTTGAGCTTCGTGATCTGATTAAATTCATTACTGATGAAGGTGATGGCAGACGAGTTATTTATACTAATCTTAAAGATGAAGTGACCTCTGTCCAGGAAGGAAATGATATTGCTCCCGGATTTACATTTGAAGATTACAAACTCAAGGTAAACCGGTATATTGAAGAAAATAAAAACCATATAGCTATCCATAAGCTGAGAAACAATATACCGCTTACACAGGCTGATTATAAAGATTTGGAGCGGATTCTGACCGGTGAACTGGGAACACCTGAAGATTACCAGAGAGAATTTAAAGACACTCCTTTCGGCCTGCTTGTGAGGAAAATAGCCAGACTGGACTACCAGGCTGCGCTCGATGCATTCAGCGAATTCATAAATGATCAGTCCCTTAATCAGGAGCAAATTGTTTTTGTCAGGAAGGTTATCGATTATATTGCTCAAAATGGTTATATAGAGAATGTATCGGTACTGATGAATCCACCGTTTGACAAACCGCAAAGCTTTATAAAGCTGTTTGATGGTACAAAACAGAGGAAGATTGTTGATACAATAAATAAGATTAAAGAAAATGCGACAAAGGTGGTTGGATAGAGTAGCAATTCTTATAAATATAAAGGCTGTATCAGTTATGTTTAAAAACTATTGTGAACAATGTATTAAATAGAATAAACATTGTTTATTTATGTAATTAAATATCTTTTTAAATTTCCACAGAAACTTATTGTACCTTATCTTTGGCTGTATCAGGATTGTTAGGTTTTAAAAACGGATATGCTACTATACCTGAAATCCGCAAGTAGATACAAGAGTTTGAAAAGGGAGATAATATGGTAAGAATGAGTGATAGTAAAATCATTCTTCAGAAATAAGATCAGAGGTTATATACCATGAAATTGAGTAGGTTGAATAAGTTTGATATAGATAAACTTGATGGTATGCTCTCAGCCATGATCCGATTGCTGGAGGGTGATCCTTCCTCCGGACTTACATTTGATGAATTATATTCATTTCAGGATGAGGATGGCTCATTCAAGCTGCTTGATTCATATGAGGTTCCGGGCGATGCGAGAGTAGATTTTTGCCATACACCCACATATATAGGTTCGGCAATCCTCATGAAAAAGTATCTTGACGGGGAGGTCAGTTTAAAGGACAAACTGGAAAAAGCTCTTGGTGCCAGTTTGAAAAGCGGCCTGCTTGGTCATGGCTATGATGCGGAATCCGGGCGTATTTCCGCTATGAATATTTTTATCAAAGGCGGATTGCGCGAAATTCTTGAAAACCATTATTACATTTGTCCTGAATTTCATGATCTGATACACAATATTCTTCATCAATACAATTCAGATTTATTTTGGGGATACACAAAAGGTACCTGGGGAGAAGACTATGCCTCTAAATGGCAAGAAATCGTTGACAGTCTCAAAATAAACAGGCGATTATATATCGCCTACGGCAGCAACATGAACAGAACACAAATGCTTTCACGTTGTCCGAGTGCTATTTTGATAGGGAAAACATATCTGGAAGATTGGGAGTTTACAATGCCTCATTACGCGAATATTGAAAGAAAAGAAGGAAAAAAGACTCCTGCACTCGTATGGCAGATAACCAAAAAGGATGAGGCTGCGTTAAACCGTTATGAAGGCTATCCCAAGGCATATGATAAAATCAATATTATAGTCAATATCGACGGAAGGCCTGTATCGGCTATGGCCTATGTTATGACCGAAGAGTATTAAAACATCCGGAAAACGCCTCGCAGCGGATACAGGGAGCAGATATTGCGCGGTTATCTTGAGGCCGGGTTCAGCGAGGAAGAATTTCAGCCAAGAGAAGATGAGTAATTAAAAGATGAACCTTTTGCATAATGCTGCAAAAGATAGACGTATTTTCTCAAGATTATGATAAAATTATTTATGTTCTAAAATATTTATTGAAAGGGATTGAAAGGGCACCATTTTTATGAAGCTTTTCGATATCATTCCGGCGAGTCTGTTTTCAATATTGGTTTCTAAAAACAAAACGCTTTATGTTGATGCATTGTTTGTCATCCGCAGAGCGTTCAAACAGGAAATGACTATCCGTAAGGAAGATCTGGTATCCATGCTTATTTCTAGCCTTGACGAAGCCATACTGGAACTGGATCTGGAAGCTGAGCAGGAGGAGTTCCAGGATGATGAGACAGTAAAATCAGGCCAGAGCCTTTCTGCCATTGCCCATCACCTTATCAGGAGACTGGTGGAAACCAGGTGGATCGAAGTGGAGTATCAAATGGATTCCTTTGAGGAAAACATCACGCTGCCCGACTACTCGGTAAAGCTTCTGAATCTTCTGTATTCCTTTACCGACGAAACTGTAGGGGAGTACAATTCTTATGTATACTCCACCTACTCGGCACTTCGAACGGCTGATGCCGAGCGGGATGATTTTATGTACAACGCTCTTGTCACTGCCTATGAGAACACAGTGAAGCTGGTTGACGAGCTTAAAACACTCCATAACAACATAAGGAGATATCATCAGTCACTTAACGAGTACGCCACCGCCAATGATATTTTAAAGGGTCATTTTGATCAGTATAAGGAGTTGATCGTTGACCGGATATACCATCCCCTGAAGACCCTTGATTCAGTACCCCGATTCAAAATGCCCATCCTTAAAATTCTTTCCGATTGGCTGGCGGATTTGTCCGTACGGCAAAAAATGGCTTTTCAGGCAGTTCAGCGCGGAAAATATTCCACCGTGGATGATGCTATGGAGAGCCTTATCATCATGATGGGTGAGATGAGCGATATATATGAGGGAATCGACGGAATGCTGGAGGAGATCGACAGGAAAAACACCGCATACACCAGAGCTTCCATTGAAAAGATGCAATATCTTCTGAACACTGACAGAAGCATCAAGGGCAAGCTGGTGGACATATTATCCTCAGCCGGTGTACAGAAGGATAAGCTGGTGGATCGGATGTCGGAGGCTATCGACATTTTCAGGCAGGGATTTGTTGATGAAAAATCACTCTTTACAAAACGCAGCGCGAACTCCAGAAAAGAAGGAACACCAATGCCCCTGAGGGAGACCGCCTTGGGCGCAGGGGACAAAGAGCTGGAGACCTTTGTCAGGAAAATGGGCAGCCTTTATAACCATCAGCGGGTGATGGCATTTGTAGACAAGCTGATGGACAGCCGAAATATTATCAACAGCGGCGATATTAGACTCGATAGCGATGAGGACTTTATACTTCTCATCCTTGCCGCTCTGAAAAATGGCGAAAGGGGTCTTACGTACCGGGTTGAGTTCGGCAGCGATCTAATTGACTGCTGTGGATACAGGATACCTGAAATGAGATTCATTAAGAAAGGAAACATATAAATGTGGACCGAAGACTTTGAAAGACTCAACAACTCGGAGAAGGAGGAATTCAAGCGCCTGGCTAACCTTCTGTTATCCAGAACCTTTATTACCAGGGATTATTATGACCCAAAGGAAATGATGATGAAGGTCAATCCGGATTACAGGTTTGTCGAACGGCATTTTGAGCTTTTTTTTAACTATTTCTTCTATTCGGGCTGGGCTGTTAACAAGGACAATCAGTACGGTGTCATTTCAATGGAGAACATATATGAATATAACAGGCTGAAGCTCGATCGTTTTACAACGCTGATGCTTTACACCATCCGTCTTATCTTTGAGGAAGAGCGTGAACGAATTTCACTTCGTAATGAGATCATGACTACTACGGGGCAGATTATACACAAGATGATCACCATGAATATATTTAAAAAGAAGCCTTCTGACCGGGATATTTCCGAGAGCCTTCGTCTGCTTTCAAACCATAACCTGATTCAGAAGATATCTGGCCAATGGGAAAATGCAGATGCAAGGATAATGATCCTTCCCTCCATCCTGTTCGTTCTGACAAATGAAAGAATCAGCCGGATATACGATCTTTTAGGAACAGATGAGACACCAACTCAGGATGAACGATATACTGAGCAGGGTATGGATATTCTAAGGGGTGAGGTGGAAGAATGAAACTGCTGAAAAAACTTTTGCTGATAAACTGGCACTTTTTTGATTTCGAGCTGGTGGAGTTTGACCGCATCAATTTTCTGACCGGCAAAAACGCGTCGGGCAAAACCACCATGATAGACGCCATACAGCTGATACTTCTTGGCGATGCCAACGGCAGACACTTCTTCAACAAAGCTGCAAATGAAAAGTCATCCAGAAGCCTAAAGGGATATCTGAGAGGAGAATTGGGAGATGATGGTGCCGCCGGCTTCAAATACTTAAGAGAGGGACGCTTCGCAAGCTATATTGCATGTGAATTTTATGATGATCAGAAAAAGTCGTACTTTACATTAGGTGTCGTATTCGATTGCTATGAGGACGGCTCCGACGAACACAGGTTCTTCGTCCTGGATTCGGGGCTGCCGGAAAATCATTTCATCGTCAATAATGTGCCAATGCCATATAAGGATTTGAGGACATATGTCAACAAAAATTACAAAAAGGGAAAATATGATTTCCCTGACAGCGACAGAGGCTTCCAGGATATTCTCAGAGGAAAGCTGGGCGGCCTGAAAACCAAGTATTTCAGCCTCTTTAAGAAGGCTGTCTCCTTTACGCCCATCACAGATATCGAAACCTTCATCACCGAATATGTATGCGATGTGAAAAATCCTGTGGATATCACTCTTATGCAGGATAACATTCGCTACTATAAAAGGCTTGAATATGAATCAGATCTCATGGAAGCCCGTATCAAGGGGCTGAAGGATATTTCCGAAAAATATTCGGTATACCTGGATGAAAAGCAGCGTCTGGACATACAGAGCTATATAATGGACAGGGCGAGGCTTCAGGCAGTCATTGAAGAAAGGAAGCGGCTGCAGGATGAAGCAGGAAGACTCGATGAGGAATTGGCGGCCCTGGAGGTAAGGCAGGCGAAGCTTTCGGCAGAGGCCTCGGAGCTGAAGCTTAAAAAGGACAGGCTTTCCGAGGAAAAGTATAAATCGGATATCCACAACAAGCTGGAAAGCCTGAAGAAGCAGAAGGAAGAGCTTCAGGACAAGATAGGCCGGATAAGCGATGAAACAGACACGCTAATACAAAAGCTGAGACGGTATGGCTATGAATGGCGGGAGGCCTGCAGGAGGATCGCCGGCATTGATGCTATACCCGAGTCGGGATTAAAGTCACAGTACCGAAAAGAATTATCTGAGCTGAAAGAATATGCAGAAGCCGTCAAAATTTTTGCAGGAGAGCTTCTTGATATATCAAAGGACGATCTGTCAGGCTTGAAGGAATATGACTTCGCGGCTAAAAACGAAGAGGTGGCCCGATTCAAGGATGCCGCATCCTTTTTGAGATATTCAGCAGCCAGACAGGAGGGACAGCATCGACAGCAGATAGAGTCTTTGCGAAGGACTCTTTCAGAATTGGAAAAGGGGATCAAATCCTACGACCCCAGGCTTATCTCCTTAAGGGATGACATAAGCGCCCAGCTGAAAAAACAGTATGGGAAGGACATACCGGTGTTTATTCTGGCAGATCTCCTGGAGATAAAGGATCCCAGGTGGAAAAACGCCATTGAGGCTTATCTGCACACCCAGAAGTTCTATCTTATGGTGGAGCCCCGGTATTTTGTTGATGCCCTTAAGGTGTATGACAGACTTAAATTTGAGAAAGAGTATTATGATTTCGGGCTTGTGGATTCCGGGAAGCTGGACCAAAACAAGGCCTATGCGGAAAAGGGCAGCCTGGCCGAGGAGGTCACGACAGAAAACGAGTATGCCAGACAGTTCATTGATTATGTAATGGGTAAGGTCATCAAATGCGATAAAGTGGAGGACCTGCGCAATCATTCCCGGGCCATCACCGATACCTGCATGCTGTACCAGGGCTATGTGGCAAGACAGCTAAATCCGGATAGATGGCGTTATCCATTCATTGGACGCAATGCAATAAAAGAGCAGATAGATAGTGTAATAGAAAAGATCGAAAAAACCGAAGCGGAGGAAGAGATCTGCAGAAAAATCGCAGAAATGCTCTCAACAGCTTCCTCTATATCAGTTATCAATCAGAACGAATCTGAACAATATTTCCAGATCATATCATGGGCAGAGCAGATTCCTGCTCTAAAAAATCAGTTAGATGAGACCGAGGATGAAATGGCTAAGCTGGATCTTTCATGGATAATGAGGATCAACGAGCAGATAAAGAAATGTGACGAAGATATTCAAATCCTTGAAAGAGAAGAAAGGGACTGCATTCAGGATATCGGCGGGAAGATGGGCCGGAAAGAAAGTATTCTTAATCAGCTTCCCTTGCTTGATGAAAATGAGAAAGATGCCCGGAGTGTTGTAGAATCAAATTATGAGGCACTATGGGTGGCTGAAAAGGGAGAGCCCCGTTTTTTACGGGAGCTTCAGTCAAGAAAGTCGGCAAAAGAGGTCATGGACAATTTCGGATCCCAGCTTGAAAGGACCAGAAGCCAGACAGCTAAAAAAAGAGATGACCTGGAGACAGCCAGATCCGACTATAACCGTGAATACAAGATGTCCTACGATATCAAGCAGCCTGACAATTCAGCCTATGATAAAGAATTGAACGAGCTTTCGGAAATCAGGCTTCCCGAGTACAGGCAAAAGATCACCGATGCCAAGGAAAAGGCTTACCAGCAGTTTGCCGATGACTTCCTTGCGAAGCTGAAGGCCAACATCGACACGGTGAAGGCTCAGATCGATGAGCTTAACAGCGCTTTGAAGGAAAGCACCTGGGGAAATGAGAGGTATAGGTTCACCCTTTCGCCAAAGCCTGAATATAAACACTATTATGATATGATAACCGATGAAATGCTTATGGAGGGCTATAACCTCGCCTCACAGATTTTCAGAGACAAGCATAGGGATGCTATCGATGAACTTTTCAGGCAGATCACCGATGTGGAGGCCGAGTTGAACGCTGATGCCAGAGCCGAGTTGGAGAAGAATATCAAACGGTTTACCGATTACAGGACATATCTGAGCTTCGATCTGGTTGTCACAGATGAGGAGGACAGGACTCAAAGACTTTCAAGGACCCTGCAGAAAAAATCAGGAGGGGAGACCCAAACTCCGTTTTATATCTCAGTGCTGGCTTCCTTCGCTCAGCT
This sequence comes from Clostridiaceae bacterium, assembly GCA_012840245.1. Taxonomy (GTDB): domain Bacteria; phylum Bacillota; class Clostridia; order DSM-8532; family DSM-8532; genus DTU059. The sequence continues at coordinate 23,430 of DULR01000065.1, read as the reverse complement.
TTACAGGATCCAGGACCCCGCCTACAACAGAATGCGCTTGATTGTATTTGATGAAGCCTTCAGCAAAATGGACAGCGAAAGAATCAGGGAAAGTATACGCCTGCTGAGAAAGTTTGGTTTCCAGTGTATACTGTCGGCACCGCCCGAAAAAATTGGCGACATTGCTCCGCTGGTGGACCGGAATCTCTGTGTGATAAGGGATAAGACCACCTCAATAATAAGAGCATTCGATCCGCAAAAGCTGATGGAGGAAAACCCGGATGAACTATAAAAAGCTTATTTTGGGCAGACTGCTGGACAAATATGAAAAAAGCAGTTCCTTTAAGGGAAGCAATTCCCCAAGAAGGATCATGATAAAAATGAACAGGAATGAGTTTCCCGAGTATGACATTGAAAACACTTACATCAGGGAGGCATGGAACAGCACGGTCAGGGAGCTTTCCGAACAAGGCATTGCTGAGTTCAGTTGGCTGAAATATGAAAAAGGGAACATTATTGACAAGGTCTGGCTGAATCTTTTTAACATCGGGCAGGCTTATTCAATGGCAGGAAGGAAGCCCAAACGTCAGATGCTTGATACGCTTCTTGCCAGGATTGACGAAATATCGGTCAAGATTTCAGATAAACCTGAGATGAACTGGATCAGACGATTCATTGAGGATACCCGGCAGTCTATAATAAGCAGAGCAGCGGTAACTGGTTATCTTCCATCTGATGAGGAGCAAGCTCTGGCGGTTCTCAGGGCATTGGAGGTGCTCGGCACTTCTGGGGACCAGCAATGGCTGGAAAGGGTTTTCAGCCTTCGATGCTTCAATGATTCAAAGTATTTTGAGAAAAGAGTGAGGGTCAGACTACTTGGCATATTGAGAAAATACCTGCCTGATGAGGAATGCCAGAGCGAGGCTACAGATGAAGAGATTCTGGCTCAGGCAGGGATACTGAAGGCTCCTGAGCAGATCGAGTTCAAGGGAGGCATTGTCGGAAGGATCGGCTGTAGCAGGGTGGACTTCTCCTCTTTTATATACGGAGTTATTATAAACTCCGACACAGTGAAGGATCTGACCATCGAAGAGATCGGAGATATCAGAAAGGTTCTTTTCATAGAGAATAAAGCCAATTATATTCATTTTATTTCGCAAAACAATGATAAAGAGTTGATGACTGTTTTTCACGGCGGATTCTACAGTCCTGTCAGAGGCCTTTTCTTCAAAAAACTATACGAAGCGGCTTTCCGTCATGGAGTGGAATTCTATCATTGGAGTGATATGGATCTGGGTGGATTTCTTATGTTCAGCAGGCTGAAAGCAAACATCATCCCATCTCTTAAGCCATATTTGATGGATCCGGCATCATTTGAAAGCAAGCTGAAATACGGTCAGTCAATAGAACCCGAATATGCGGGCAGGCTTGAAAAGCTCCTTGATGATGACCGGTTTAAGGAATTTTGGGAACTGATCACCCTAATGCTGGAAAAGAGAATGAAAGTAGAACAGGAGGCCTTTCTCCTGTAAATAATTTACTCTTTATATCCCTTTTCCTCCGAATGCCCTAAGAGGTACAGAAAAGCATAAGCCGGAATCATATATACAGGCACTTTTGATTTATAAGGCAGTATTCCATATGAGTCGGAAGTCTTTGTAACTACAATGGCAGCAAGAATTTTATCTTTCTCGCTGTTTGCCAGTTCTGCTATTGCATCGTCGGCCTTTATAACCGGATTTTCACGGTATTTAACCTCAATGAGGATCTTTCCGGTAGGATAATCCACAACAATATCAATTTCCTTGGATATCTGGCCAGGTTTTCGGTAATACCCTACTTTTGCCTGTGAGGGATAGTAGAATGAGGCCAGGTGCTTATATACTGCTGTCTCAGCAATAAGACCCATTTCATTGGGATCTGATATCATATCATCAATATTCTGCATAAGGACAGCATTTCTTATAGCAGCATCGGATATATAGATTTTTGGAACAGCCTTTAATATCATTTTTCCGGCCAGTTCAACCGGCATACTCCTGTAAATCAAATTGGATCTTTCCAGGAACTCAATATAGTTGTCAATAGTGGCTCTTGGAGTACCATCAAGTTCCTTGCTTATTGTGGAAGTATTAATAATGTTGGAAGAATGAAAACACAGATGCAAAAATACTTTTTCCAGTACGGCGGAATTTCTTATATTAAAAAGGCTGGGTATATCCCTTTTAAGAACCTTATCTACTACATCCTCGCGCAATATCCTCTGGGAACCAAAATCATCGTTTGACAGAACAAGCTCTGGGAAACCGCCGACTGCAAGATACCTGGTGAAATGCTTCTGCAAAGGCGCAAGCAGATTCATGATTTCTGTTTGTGTTTTTTTATTCAATGAAGCGAGAGATGTGGGTTTTACATCTGCATTCAGTTTCAGTGCATCCTTTAGTCCGGTCAATTTACAGTATTCATAGAAGGATAATGTAGGTATGCGTATTATATTCCATCGACCAACCCCACTGTCTCCTGCGCCTTTTTCTATAACAGGACTGGCTGATCCGGTAGAAGTAATATATACATAAGGCTTGCTGTCATAAAATACTTTAAGATACAATTCCCAATCATCTGCATATTGGATTTCGTCAAAAAACAGCCAGCATTTATCTTCCGGATAAATATTGGCATTATATATCTCCATCAGATCCCCGATGGTGTAAAATTTCAGTATCGGATGGTCAAAAGAAACATACATAATGCTCTTTGGCGGGACACCTTTATTAAGCAAACCTTGTATAAGCTGATACATAATTGTTGTTTTTCCGACACGTCTGGCACCGGAAAGCAGAACAAACCGCCGTACTGAAGTATGCTCAAGCCAGCGCAGGGTTTCAAAGTATGCTAAACGTTTGGTGGGTTTGACCATATCCTGAGGTATAGAACCGGTACGCCACCAGGGGTTATATGAATATAGCAGTTTAATGATATTCTCAACGGTTGTTATTGCCATAATTACACCTCATTTCTCTGATATTATACTATTAATTATCATTTTAATCAATAATAATGATAAATATACTTTGCATCTATTATATAAAATATGCTAATTGTATATTACATTATTATATAAAAAATGCTAAATAAAGTTTGTATATTATAAAAAACTTTAAAATATAATGGGATTAAATCAGTTCCCATGTATGCTGCATGGTCGTACGACATAGCGAAAGAAAACAACTGCAGTATAGTATGCAGAATCAGCCTGAAAATGGCTGATATTTTTAATAAAAAGGATAATATTAAAGAAAAATTGATCATACGAGCCAAATTCCATATTTTTCGATATTAATCTAAATTGACATTCAAAAATTCGGGACTAGAATAGTAATTGTTAGCACTCTATTTAAGTGAGTGCTAAAATATAACAGCTTCGTATGATCAAGCGGTTCTTATACTTCGCAGGTGATCCTTAATTGATACCACGTTAGTTATATATTTCAGAAAATAATTTCTTTAATAAAAAGTTCATAAAAGTGTTGGCTTGCCGCTTCACTTGTTTATATTTTTTCAAAAATAAACTGAAAAAGTAATGAAGGAGTTGAAGAACAATGCAAGTTAAGCCCATGGGAACAAGAGTGCTGCTCAAGGAAATCGAAACCGAGGAAACAACCAGGAGTGGTATTGTTCTGCCGTCCAATGCCAAGGAAAAGCCATATATGGCAGAAGTTATCGAGGTTGGTCCCGGAGAAATCAAGGATGGCGAGGAAATCAAGATGCAGGTCAAAAAAGGCGACAAGGTGCTCTACAGCAAATATTCGGGCACCGAGGTAAAACTGGACGGTCAGAAGTATCTGATTGTAAAACAGGATGATATTTTAGCAATCATAGAGTAAAGAAAGGTGGTTAGTTATGGCTTCAAAAATCATAACATACGATGTCAAAGCCAGAAAGCTGATAGAAAGCGGAGTGAATAAACTGGCCGATGCCGTAAAGATCACGCTTGGTCCTAAAGGAAGAAATGTTGTTCTGGAAAAGAAGTACGGTTCTCCCGTCGTTACCAATGACGGCGTCACCATAGCTAAGGAAATCGAGTTCGAGGATCCCTATGAAAATATGGGAGCCCAGCTTGTAAAGGAAGTAGCAAGCAAAACCAATGATGTTGCAGGTGACGGTACGACTACGGCTACACTGCTCGCACAGGCAATTGTAAGAGAGGGTATGAAAAACATAGCGGCAGGAGCCAACCCCATAATACTGAAAAAAGGCATAGAAAAGGCTACTGACAAAGCTGTTGAAGTCATAAGAAGCAACAGCCAGAGAATAAAGGGCAGAGATGACATGGCTTTTGTTGCAACCATTTCATCGGGAGATGAAACAATCGGAAGCCTTATTGCTGATGCCATGGAAAAGGTAACTGCTGAAGGTGTTATAACTATTGAGGAAAACAAAGCTTTCGATACTGTTATAGAAGTGGTCGAAGGAATGCAGTTCGACAAGGGATATATTTCTCCGTATATGGTAACCGACAGCGAAAAGATGGAAGCTGTGCTGGAAGATCCGTATATTTTGATTACCGACAGGAAAATAAGCAATGCACAGGACCTGCTGCCGGCTCTTGAGCTTTTGGTCAGGAACGGCGGCAAGATGCTTCTGATTGCAGAGGACGTGGAAGGAGATGCTTTGGCAACCCTGGTCGTAAACAAACTTAGAGGAACATTCACCTGTGTAGCCGTCAAAGCTCCCGGTTACGGTGACAGACGCAAGGAGATGCTTCGTGACATTGCGATCCTGACGGGAGGACAAGTCATATCCGAAGAAGTGGGCATGGACATCAGGGAAATTAAGCTTGAATGGTTAGGTAAGGCTAAATCGGTTAAAATACAGAAGGAAAATACCGTTATAGTTGGCGGCGCAGGGAACCAAAAAGAAATCAAAGACAGGGTCGAGTCCATCAAAAAGCAGATAGAGCTTACTACGTCGGATTACGACAGAGAGAAGCTTAATGAAAGGCTTGCCAAGCTGGCCGGCGGTGTAGCGGTAATCCGTGTGGGTGCTGCAACCGAGACCGAAATGAAAGAAAAGAAATACCGGGTGGAGGACGCTCTCAATGCCACCAGGGCAGCTGTAGAAGAAGGTATAGTTCCCGGTGGCGGTACGGCATATATCAATGCCATACCCGAAGTGGCCAAACTGGTGGATTCACTACATGGAGACGAAAAAACAGGAGCTTCCATTATTCTGAAGGCATTGGAGGAGCCTTTGCGTCAAATTGTTGCCAATGCCGGCATTGACGGATCGGTCGTTGTTGAAAGGATCAAGAAAAGTGAAAAAGGAATTGGCTTCGATGCTGTAAAAGAAGAGTATGTGGATATGTTTGAAGCAGGAATCATCGATCCTGTCAAAGTTACCCGCTCTGCTCTACAGAATGCGGCATCGATAGCGGCAATGATCCTTACCACTGAAAGCGCTGTGGCTGAAAAGCCTGAGAAAAAGAAGGATTTGCCTATGCCGGCAGATGACATGGACTATTAAAACAAGGCGGAAGGGGGTAAGTCTTCCTTCCTGCCTTTTATATAAAAAGGGAGTCTTCCTTCCGGGGGATTCCCCCAAAAGACTCCCTCTATGCAAATTAACAACATAATACATAACTAAAGTCATATAGGGAGGCGGAAGAGATGAATGAAGCTGTAATTTGTGCGGCAGTAAGGTCTGAAAAATGCAATAAGGTAAGGAAACAGGGTTTTATTCCAGGCGTTATTTACGGAAAAGGTACTGAGTCCATAAATATTAAGCTGGAGCAGAATGAACTCAGAAATCTACTGAGGCATACTAAAAAGGCAAATGTAAGGGTTAAGCTTGGAGATGACATAAGGCATTGCATCATAAGGGAAGTCCAGAAGGATCCTGTGAATGGGCAAATAATCCATGTTGCGCTTCAAGCTATTAGCGATGAGGATGTAATCCGGCTGAAGGTACCGGTAGTTTTCAAAGGGAAAGAAAAGCTTGGTCCGGTGCTGCAGCTTTTGCAGGAGCGTATCCCTGAAGTGGAGATCATGGGGAAAGCTTCGCAAATGCCGGAGTATGTGTATGTTGATGTTGAGAACAGGAAGTCAGGCGATAAGATCTTGATTAAGGATATTCAGACTATTGATGGCATAAAGGTCCTGGACGATGAGAATGAAATCCTTGCTGTTATAAATGAAGTAAAAGAGTTAAGCGAAGCTGTATAATCAGAAATGAACTGACAGTAACTGTGCATTTGACAGCCTCTGAAACTTAGGGTTTCGGAGGCTTTTTTATGCGTTATCATACCATAGAAAGCTTTGAATATCCGGCAGCAGGACAGAGTCTTAAGATCCTTCATCTGTTTAAAAAAAGAGGCTCTGAAGCGGTCCGGAGCTTTTGATGTAACGAATGATAAGGACAAGCCATATTATGTAATAGAAATCAATTCTATAGAATGTGAGGTGCTTATATTGTCGAATTTATTGGTAACCACCGGAGTAATGCGCTCGGACTCCACAATGAGCAGGATCGTAGTAGAGTTTGAAAACACAAGTGACAGGGATCAGGATGTCGTTTTGCATGTGATCAACTGGAACTTCAATACACCGCAGGATCTGCTTGCACCTACCCTTATAACAATTCCCGTCGGACAGATCAGGGTACGGTTCATACCCGCAGCCGATGTCTTTGCTTATGAGGTAAGAGTATTGATACCCAAGAACAACAAGGTGATCGTGACTTCCTTTGCCGAAACAGAAAACAGAACGTTGATCCATGGCAACACAGTACTGTTCCCCGAATTCAACATAATATCATCATGCGATTCAGCCATTATGATCCCGATGCCGCCTCCTCCAAATGGAGTGGTTATGGAAGCAGCAGAAACCGCAAGTACAAATCAGGAGTAAGATGAAAAAAGCAATTATTCAAGCCTGACCCCAAATCAAAGATTAAAAAAGCGAGTTAATTTAAGTGATCTCACAAAAATTAACTCGCTTTTCTGGTGACCCCAGGGGGACTCGAACCCCCGTTACGGCCTTGAAAGGGCCGTGTCTTAACCTCTTGACCATGGGGCCATGTGGTAGCGGCGGTCGGAATCGAACCAACGACACTGCGGGTATGAACCGCATGCTCTAGCCAACTGAGCTACGCCGCCACGTGATAGGGTCATAATTTGTCGCGCGACGCTATTTCATAATAGCAAAGACCTAAATCTACGTCAAGAGTTTTTTAAAAAAATCCACCCTGAAAAAGGCCTATAACCTTGATAAATTTTTTCCAGGTGTGTTATCCTATACACATTGATATGGTCTTTTTACCTTGCCGGTCAGGAGGTTCGCGCTATGAAGGAAAGAATATACACCATTCCTATAAATGAGGCTTTCGACCAGGACAGCGAGTGTCCGCTGTGTATTTGTGAGACAAAGCTTGAGGACGATGCCTTGCGATATTTTGTCGGACCTGCCATGATGGAGCCCGATTGCAGGATCGAAACCAACAGGACCGGGTTTTGTGCAGAACATTTCAACAAGTTATATAATCTCCAGAAAGACAGGCTTCCTCTTGCTTTGGTTATAGACACACATCTTACCGAGCAGATCGAAAAACTCGGAAATATTTACAAAAAACATGAAAAAAGTCTGAAAAGCATGTATGAAAGAGGCGTTTTTGAAGCTCTGTCCGAAACCATTAAAGGAAAAAACAGCGCGGCGGGTAAGGCAATAGATGAGATCGTCGGTAAACTCAAGGAATTGAAAAATACATGTGCAGTATGTGATAAAATGGGTAATAATATGGACAAGCTCATTGACAACACTCTGTTTTTATACAAAAAAGAACCGGAATTCAAGAAAAAGTTTCTGAACTCAAAAGGATTCTGCCTGAAACATCTTGAAGCCTTGCTGGAAAAAGCCCGTGAGGAGTTCTCGCCGGCTGCTCAGGCCGAATTTGTGGTTGATTTGTTTACTTTGGAGCTTAAGGAGCTAAGCAGGGTTCAGGAGGATGTGAATTACTTCACCAAAATGTTCGATTACCGCAATGCAGGTGCTGACTGGAAAAATTCCAGGGATGCGGTTCCGAGAAGCATTGAGAAAATAGCCGGGGCAATGGGTCTGAAGCGCTGATACATACGAAAGGAAGGACACAATGAAACTCAATAAAGACAAATATACAATTCAGGATTTGCTTGATATTATGGCCAGACTGAGGGCTCCCAACGGCTGCCCCTGGGATCGGGAACAGGATCATAAAAGCTTGAAGAGATATCTTATTGAAGAGGCTTATGAGGTTTTGGAGGCAATAGACGAGGAGAATCCGAAAAAACTGTGTGACGAACTTGGAGACCTGCTTCTTCAGGTCATATTCCACGCTCAGATTGCAAAGGAGAACGGACAGTTCGACTTCGGGGATGTGGCTCATGGTGTGAGCGCGAAAATGATCAACCGTCACCGCCATGTTTTCGGCGAGGAAGAAGCCGAAACAGCCGACGATGTCATGTCTATCTGGGAGAAGGTTAAAAAGGAAGAAAAGGGCCTGGATACGCAGACGCAGGTATTGAAGGAGGTTCCCGGCAATCTTCCCGCTCTTATGCGGAGCTTCAAGGTTCAGCAAAAAGCGGCTCAGGTAGGCTTTGACTGGGACGATGTCGATGACGCCATGGCAAAGGTAAAAGAGGAAGTCAGGGAATTGGAGCAGGCGTACAAGAATGGCGCAGCGGATGATATTGAAGAAGAACTGGGGGATCTTTTATTTGCTGTGGTAAATGTATCAAGATTCCTTAAGGTTCAGCCCGAGCTTGCACTGGCGGCAACCGTCAATAAATTCATTCGCAGGTTTGAATATGTTGAAGCCACTGCGGCAAAGCAGGGAAGGCAGCTTAAGGACATGACGCTTAAGGATATGGATGCACTTTGGGATGAAGCGAAAGATATAGAAAAAAGGGAAAAGGGGGAAGCATGATTTGCGTATCGATAAGTTTTTGAAGGTCAGCCGCATCATAAAAAGAAGAACATTGGCCAATGAAGCATGCTCAAAGGAAAAAGTTACGATAAACGGGCGTCCCGCCAAGCCCGGAAGTGAAGTCAAGGTGGGAGACATCGTTGAGATCAGGTTTGGGGAAAACACCACCAGAATCAAGGTATTAAAAGTATCAGAGCATGTCAGAAAAGAAGAAAGCGTTGAAATGTACGAGCTCCTGTGATAAACAGGAGCTTTTCTAAAGATTGTCACGGGGACGGTTCTCTTGACAACAAATTGTCACGGGGACGGACCTTCCTTCAGAATGATATAAGGGCAATAGCGCAATTTTATCGATTCAGGTCATATGAAGCATAGCTTGTGCATAAAGATTCAAGGGCGGAACTTTATACCCATTGATTTCAGTGACCATTTTTAAGGAGGTGCTGTCATGCCTGAGGAACGAAAGAATTTTGAGCAGCGTGCGCAGAACATCATTCTGAAAGACAGAAGACGCCTTATAATATCAGGTGTAAGGCATGTGGAAAGCTTCAATGAGGACTGTATCGTTCTTGATACCGAGCTGGGGATTCTGGTTGTCAGGGGCGTTGGCATGCATATCAACAAGCTCAATGTAGAGACCTCCGAGCTTGATGTGGAAGGTGATATCGGAGCATGTGAATATCTGGACAACAATGGTCCGCAAAGAAAAGGGGGCTTCTTCTCGGGGCTTTTCAGATAGAGAGGCGGCTTAAGGTATGCAGAATGGTGTGGTGTATGAGCTGACTGTGTTTGGCGGCGCGGGTGCTGCAGGAGTTCTTATTGCCTTTCTGTATGATATGATCCGGCTGAAACGTCGAATAGTCAGAACCAGAAAAATAATGGTTCATATTGAAGATATATTTTTTTGGCTGATAGCGGCCATAGTTTTATTTTTGGCTTCTTATGCAATCAGCAGCGGGGAAACAAGGGCATATTTCTATGCGGGTGCTTTTCTCGGAGCTCTTTTGTATATAGGCTTGTTAAGCAAGCCTGTACTGTGGCTGCTTACCCAAGTTATCAAGATTATCATCTGGCCTGTACGTAAAATAATGGAGCTTTTGAATCCGGTTATCAGGAGGATCAGTCTTAGAACCAGGAAGATAGCGGGGAGATTTCGCAACAGACTGGCTCTGGAAGGATATAGGATGAAAGTGGACTTTATAAGGCTCCGCAACACGTTCACGAAAAAATGAGTAAAAGTCTCCGTCCCCAAAACTCATATGTTTCAATCATTCCGAAATATGGTATAATTATTATGCTATATTTATGATTCATGCAAAAGATAAAGGGTTGGTGAAAGTGGCGGTACAAAAGAAGAAAAAAGGCTGGTGGCTGATGCCTCTTATGGCTGTGGTCCTCATATATGCGGCCATAACCTTTGCTGCCCAATCACATGAATTGTATATTTTGAAGCTTGAAATAAAGCAACTGGAACAGAAAATTGCCAGAGAAGAGGAAGAAAAACGCCGTCTGCTGGAAGAAAAAGATGAGATCTCGAGCGACGAGAGCATCGAAAAGATTGCCAGAGAAAAGCTGGGCATGGTGAAAGACGGCGAACGTGTTTTCGTGGATACAAATAATTGACCCGCCTGTAAAACAAGCGGGTATCTTTATATTCTATGACATATTAAGAGTTTCGTCCAGTTATATTCCCAGATCTTTTATTATTTCCTTGAGCGAGTTGGCCGAATGATGCAGGAGTTTCTGTTCCTCTTCAGTCAGAGGAACCTCCAGGACTTTGTTCACTCCGTTCCTGTCCACCAGCGTGGGAACGCTCAGGGCTACATCGGAAATTCCATACTGTCCCTGCAGAATGCTTGAAACGGTCAGGATGGAGTGCTCGTTTCTGATGATCGCCTCCACGATCCTCTCGACTGCAAGGGCAACTGCATAGTACGTCGCGCCTTTGGCATTGATTATCTCATATGCGGCATTCTTGACCTTATTGAAGATCTCATCACGGTTTTGATGATCATTGCAGCTTTTACAGGTCGAGCAGTAGACATCCATTGGCATTCCTGCGATGGTCGTAAGGCTCCAGGCCGGAAGCTCGGTATCTCCGTGCTCTCCCAGTATATATCCGTGAACATTGCGGGCGTCAACGCCGACATGCTCACCGATCAGGTATTTGAAACGGGCTGTATCCAGAACGGTGCCCGATCCCAGGACACGGTTAACAGGGAAACCTGAAAGCTTCCAGGTGACATAGGTGAGGATGTCCACAGGATTTGTCACGACCAGTATCAAGGTGTTTTCCGGGCTGTTGTATTTTATTATCTGGGATATTATGTCCCTGAAGACCGCAGTGTTTTTATGGACAAGATCTATGCGGGTCTCACCCACTTTCTGATTTGCGCCTGCGGTTATGATGACCAGGTCCGAATCCCTGCTGTCCTCATATGTTCCCTGATATATTTTCACAGGCTTGGCGAAGGGCAGTCCATGATTCAGATCCATGGCCTCGCCTTTGGCCTTGGTGGCGTTGATATCTATAAGAACAAGCTCTGAAATAAGACCGTTGAGCATCAGTGTATATGCTGTTGTTGAACCAACGAAGCCGGTGCCGACTATGGTTACTTTATTGATATCATTTTCGATCATATTATCACATCCTTTCGGATCATTGTGTGTTATATATTATTACCACCTTTTGCAGGAAAATATTGCTATTGCCAGGCAAATAAAAAAGGCGGCTGTGATACCGCCTTCCTGACCTGTATGATGATAGATGATGGATTGATTGGTTTTATGGTCAGCCTTTTTGTGCGATCTTTGCCCAGGTGTCTTTAAGTCCTACGGTTTTATTGAACACAAGAGCTCCGGGCTTGCTGTCCTTGCTGTCAACGCAGAAATAGCCCATTCTCAGGAACTGGAACCGGGTACCTGGCGCTGCGTTTGCCAGCGATGGCTCAGCCTTGCTGTTTTTCAACACTATCAAAGATTGAGGATTCAGGTTATCCTTATAATCTCCGCCTTCAGGAACGTCTTCAGGATTTTCTACTCTGAACAGCATGTCATAAAGGCGAACCTCGGCGTCAATGGCGTGTTTTGCCGAAACCCAGTGGATGGTGCCCTTGACCTTGCGTCCGTCCGGCGCTTCTCCGCCTCTGGAATCAGGATCATAAGTCGCTCTGACAAGAGTAACATTGCCATTCTCATCGGTCTCGTATCCGGTGCATTTAATGAAATATGCATTTTTCAGCCGGACCTCACCGTCGGGTTTCAGTCTGAAATATTTGGACGGCGGGTCGATCATGAAGTCGTCTTGTTCAATGTATATTTCCCTTGAGAAGGGTACTTTGCGGGTGCCTCTTTCAGGCATTTCAGGATTGTTTTCGACATCGAACTCTTCGGTTTTGTCTTCCGGATAGTTTTCTATGATTACCTTTAAGGGGTTCAGTACGCACATTACACGGTCGGCTGTCTTATTCAGATCCTCCCTTACGCAGTGCTCCAGAAGCCCCCAGTCAGCCGTACTGTTTGTTCTTGAAACGCCTACAAGCTCAATAAATCTTCTTATGGCCTCAGGAGTGAAGCCGCGGCGTCTCAGGCCACAGAGCGTAGGCATCCTGGGATCGTCCCAGCCCGATACATAACCATTCTCAACAAGCTCTCTCAATTTTCTCTTGCTCATTACGGTGTAGTTGATGTTGAGTCTGGCGAATTCATACTGGTGGGGAGGATTTTCTATATCCAGCTTTTCGAGGACCCAATCGTATAAAGGCCTGTGATCGGCATATTCAATGGAGCACAGGGAGTGTGTGATCCCTTCGATGGCGTCCTGCAAAGGATGGGCAAAGTCGTACATGGGATAGATGCACCATTTGTCTCCGGTCCTGTGATGATGCTCTTTCTTTATGCGGTAAATTACCGGATCCCTCATGTTGATATTGGGCGAAGCCATATCGATTTTTGCCCTCAGCACCTTTTCGCCGCTCTCGAATTCCCCGTTTTTCATTCTTTCAAAGAGGTCGAGATTCTCTTCTATGCTTCTGTTGCGCCAGGGACTTTCCTTTCCGGGCTCGGTGAGGGTACCGCGGTATTCGCGGATCTCGTCAACGCTGAGATCGTCAACATAGGCCAGCCCTTTTTTGATGAGCTTTACGGCATATTCGTAAATCTGATCGCTGTAATCCGAGCCGTAATAGATTCGGTCGCCGAAGTCGAAGCCCATCCATTTGATGTCTTCGATTATGGCATCAACATATTCAACGTCTTCCTTGGAGGGATTTGTATCATCAAAACGCAGATTGCATTTTCCGCCATACTTCATGGCTATGCCGAAATCGATGCACATGGCCTTTGTATGGCCGATATGAAGATATCCGTTCGGCTCGGGCGGGAACCTTGTATGGATCTCCTTGACTTTGCCGGTGCGAAGGTCTTCTTCAACGATTTCCTCTATAAAGTTCTTCTGCGTTCTTTCCATTTCTTCCATAGCATTACCACACCTTTTAGTTGTTATTTTTGGTTATTGTCGCTCTAATATTCACATTGTGTATTTTATCGGTCTTTTTTGTGACTATTATTATATTCCATAGGAATTGCAAATGCAATTAAAGTCCCGGTTATGATTCCCTTATGACTTTAACATAGTATTTGCGGGTCCTGGGTCCGTCAAATTCACAGAAATATATGCCCTGCCATGTGCCGAGGACCAGCCTGCCGTTTTCCACAATAACCGTCTTGCTGGCTCCGACGCAGCTTGATTTAAGGTGGGCGGCCGAGTTGCCTTCGCCGTGGCGGAACTCGCTTCTGTCAGGAAAAGCTTTATTGAGGCCGATCAGAATATCATGTACAACGTCCGGGTCGGCATTTTCATTGATGGTGATCCCGGCTGTAGTATGAGGACAGTAGATTAAACAGATCCCGTCTGAGATCCCGGATCTGGCAACTGCATCACGCACATTCGAGGTTATGTTGTAGAGATTTTCACGTTCGGTCCTTATGGAATACTCGTATATCATAGCGATCTTCTCCTTGGAATTTAGTATTATCAAATAATAGTCAGGGATATTATACCATATCGATAACCAGTTTATAGCTGCAAACCTTAATTCTATTGGTTCTTATAACTTGAAGGTTTAGGCCATGTGATTTTCAATATTGTTGTTTTCCATAAATTATGGGATAATTATACAAAATATGACACATAATCACTTTTGGTATCAATTGATACCAAAAGTCCTTGACGATCTATACCTGAGGTGTTAAAATCAGTATGCAAATCAATGAAGCCAAAAGGGTTGAGAGAAAAAAAGATCATCTGATGAGAATAGAGATGAAAAATATACAAACAGATATACTATATCAAAACTATTTCCCGATGAGGATGAAGTGGATGCATTAAAGAGAGAATTAGCATATCTTAGTTATCAGGATTACATAGAAACTGTAAAGGATTTGGATTTTCCGGAAAAATCAGATATGAGGGTTTTTGGAAAAAAGTATTCTGATCAGGATGTATATATAAAAATCCGGGTGGAACTGTTAAATAATATAGGAATATATGGAGATAATTATATTTTTGTTTTATCATTTCATTTTGCAGAACATAATTTTTTAGAGAATGATTTTCCTTACAAAAAATAGGAGGCTAATTATAATGAGAGTATTGTCAAGCGAGAGGAAATTTTGTACCAGTTGCATGAAAGAGCATGACATTGATATCGTAGAGGTTGAGGAGAAAGTTACGTTTAAATATGTTATTGTAAAGTTCAATGCAATATACGAGTACTGCTCTCAAACTGATGAACTTACTGAGACAGAGGATATGATTCGAATAAATGGATTGTCAATGAAAGATGCATACCGAAAAGAAGTTGGGCTGCTTACATCACATGAAATAAGAAAGATCAGAGAAAAATATAAAGTCAGCCAGAAAGAGCTGTCCGAAATACTTAATTGGGGAATGGCTACAATTACAAGGTATGAGAACCATCAAATTCAGGATAGAGCACATGATGACGTTTTAAGGAGAATTGATACTGACCCCAAATGGTTTCTGGATATAATTAAAAGAGCCAAAGACAGAATACCTGAAAAGAATTACAATAAGTATTTCCGGAATGTATATGAACAATATCTTAAGAAAATCAATCCATACTCATGTAATTTTATTAGTTTAAATATAATCTTTAACGAGATAGACACAATTAAAAAGGCTTCGGGGTCGGATTTCTCAATTAAACAAATATGTGAGACGGATATTTGTAGTGGTTCATACTCAACAATACCTTTAACTGTTAATGAAAAAAGTGTTTATGCATATTAAAAGGAGATGTTGTTTTGAAGAAGAGTAATTTTCAATTAATTGGAAAACCTAAAATAACGAAAATAATCTTTATATCAAATAAAGATTTCGTATTTGATAAGGAAGTCTCATTAAAAATAAGTAATAATGTTCAAATAGCAAAAAGCATGGATCAGCAAAAAAGAGAATCAATCGTTACTTTAAGCTTTGGGATTTTTTCAGGTGAAAACCTTTCAGAAGTCCCTTTTAAAATTGATCTGGAAATTGAAGGTTGTTTTATATGGGATGAAGAACTGGAAAAAAACTCACGATTGGATAATTTACTTAAACAAAATGCTCCGGCAATATTATACAGCTATTTAAGACCTATAATAACATTGATTACTATAGAGGCAAATATGCCACCTTTAGTGATCCCGTTGCTGAACTTTAGTGAATAATCATTATAAAGCACCTGTAAACTCCAGGTGCTTTATTTTACAAGTATTAAAATCATTGAACGATTTTTCCTCCCCTGTCCTGATGGGTGTCAGAGGAGCCGTATTCCATAAGGTCATTGAACTGTTCGCCTCTCAGGCTGTCATTGAGGTCGGATGACTGGATCAAATGCTCCTCGGAGGGCCTGTATTTTTGTCTGTCCTCCTTTATTTCAGTTCTCCTGACATCGAATTCCCTTGCGCAATCTATGCAATACCTTGCATGAGGCAGAAGCTCGAGTCTTTTTGGATCGATTTCCTTTCCGCAGTTTTCACATGTTCCATAGGTGCCGTTTTTTATCTTTTCCAGCGCATGATCTATTTCCTTGATTTCGTGCTCCTCAAGCCTCTTGAGCCCCAATTGATGCTCCACATCGAAAAGCTCGCTGGCGATCTCGGCGGGATGATTGTCATAGCTGGACAGCTCGCTGGCACCGGGAGTATCGTTTTCACCCAGAGAAAGGGTCTCCATGTCGTCAACTATATCTTCATGACTCTCTTTGTGCTGCAACAACAAGTATTTATAATGGTTCATCCTCTTCGCATCCATAAGCAGTACCCTTCATCAACAAGATTATGATATTCTTTAATATCTCCCTGACGAACGATAAAATTCCGGTAAACTTATGGAAACTTCGACAGTTTGATCTACTCGCCAATTATTTTTATCAGTACTCGCTTTTCGCGCTTGCCGTCGTATTCGCCGTAGAATATTTGCTCCCATGTTCCGAAATCAAGTTTTCCGTCGGTTATGGCAACTACCACCTCGCGTCCCATGATCTGACGTTTCAGATGGGCATCGGCATTGTCTTCGAAACCGTTATGGGCATATTGTGAATGAGGCTTTTCAGGAGCAAGCTTTTCGAGCCATCTTTCGAAATCGGCATGTAATCCCGGTTCATCGTCGTTAATAAATACGCTGGCAGTAATGTTCATCGCGTTGACCAGAACGAGCCCTTCTTTGACACCGCTTTCTCTGACACATTTTTCTACTTCAGGAGTGATATTGAGATAGCCTCTCCTGACAGGCATATTGATCCTGAGCTCTTTTCTATATGATTTCATAAATTCCCATCCTTTCTATAAATTAATTCTATTTATTCTCTAATGTAATTGGGTACCTGAAGCCGATATTGTAATATAGTATTATACTAAACAATAACCTGAAGAGTAATCAAGCTTTTTCAAGGGGTCAGAAATCGGATGGAGTTTTTACGAAAGACAAAGAAGTTAATTACATTCCGGTATATCAGCTGGTTGATTTACTTTATAGCTTTTGCAGGATTATTGTCGATATCTCTGACTTTGCTTACAGATAAGTGCGAAGACTTGATTACCAATTCAGGCACCATCGGTATACTGCTGTGCGTTTTTGCAGGCCTTTTTGGTTTTAATTTCGTCTTTCAGTACGCCACATTCAAAAAAAATGATCAGGCTTTTTCAGAATTCAGCCAGTCATTATCACAGGTCGAAAAGGAAATCGGAGCTTCACTGGATTATGAAATCCCCGAGAACCTGGATATGATGACGATTTCAGCATTGCTCAACCACTCTCTCCAATGCCTCAATGAAAAAAATATCAGGCTTAAATCAGAACTGGAAAGAAACGAGAGACTTTCAGAAAACATCAATGAGTTTTACAGACAAATGAGGACTCTGAGAGACTCTGACCTTATATTCGATTTCTTTGAATACGATATCACGAGCTCGGTTTTCGTTTTCATATCCGGAATGATAACCGCTCTGGCCGATGATGAAACCGAGTTGACCGAGATAACAGGACAGGATCTTTTCAAGGATTACCGTTTCAGTATCAGCTTCGAGGATTTTTCGGGCTATGTCGAAAAAAGCATCAGTGAAGATAAGGATCTGTACTTTGAATGCAGTGTGACAGGGAAAGAAAACAGGATACACTGGCTTAAGTTCTGGGGAAGACCAAGTAAAGACAAGACCCGCATAACCGGTACCATTTCGGATATTACCAGCGAGGTCCATATGAGGGATCTGGAAAAAGAGCGGGCCATACACGACAATATCTCGGGCTTTTATAACCGTAATGCCCTGGCCGAGATGGCCGGCAAGGCAATGGCTGAATGCGCTGAAGGTGAGTTCGTAGTATTCGCTTATGTCGGACTGACCGGGTATCAGGATTTTCAGGAACGCTTCGGCATGGTTGCGGGCAACAGCTATATCAGGGTATGCGCAGAAGTGTTCAAGAAGTTTCTGAATGACAAAATAATCCCATTGAGATGGTGGGGTTCGGATTTCCTGTTCATCGTAAAAGGTGTAAGAAGTCTGCGGGTATTCCGCAGGGAAGCAATAGCCATTTTGAACAAGCTTGAAAAATACATCGGAGAGGTTGACGGAATAGCGGTGACATTCCCTACGGCTCTTGGTTACGCAGCATCGGGCATCCATGGCAGCTCACCGGCCGAACTGCTCGAATATGCTTCCTTTGCCGAACATGAGGTGCTGCGTGAAGTGGCCAAAAGCCCGAATGAATTCAACAGGGAGCGTTTTGAAGACGCCCATAAGGCATCCTTAAGGCGCACCTTCATAAAAGACATTATAGACAGAAACCAGCTCAGTGTGGTATTCCAGCCCATCGTTTCACTTAAGACAGGCGAACTGTTCGGCTTTGAGGCCTTGTCACGCCCGATGAACCCACTATATAGCAGCATAACAGAGCTGATCGACGATGCCGAAGCATCGGGACACTATGTCATTCTCGAGAAAAGAATGGTCTACAATGCACTTGATACATATATGGAGAGGGATCCGAAGTACAAGGATCATTATCTTTTCATCAATACCGCTCCTTATGCGACTCTTGACGAGAAAGACTACAACGATATCAGGGATCGCTATTTCGGACACATGAAGGTCGTATTTGAGGTCATCGAGAGAAACCGCATGGAGCCTGAGGAAATAAACATCCGCAAGTCCATCGTAACAAAAGCCGGGGCAAAATTCGCCCTTGATGATTTCGGTTCGGGGTATTCAAACCACCTGGCTCTTCTGGCATTGGAACCCGATATAATCAAAATAGACAGGGAGCTTGTAAGAAAAATAGACGATGATTTGAGAAAACAGCACATGCTCGAGGATATCATCAGTTACGCGAGATACCGTGGCACACGTGTCCTGGCCGAAGGCGTGGAAACCCAGGGAGAGCTTGAGACCCTTTGCCGTATGGGAGTTGATTACGCCCAGGGCTATTTTACCGGAGAACCCAGTGCCACATTGTCTGATCCTGATCCGAGAGCCATTAGAATAATTAAAAGCATCAGTCATAAGAATCAGATCGACATGAGGCAGGTTTATATCATCATTGAAAAATCCCTTGCCTTCGTAAATGAGAAATTGGCTAAAAACCTTTCGATAACGACGTTTTTAATGATGAAGCTCGGGAAGAGGCTCGGCTTTGACGGAGATAAGATCATCGGGCTTATCATCACATCGATCTTCCGTGATATCGGAATGCTTTATCCCGGATGCGAAGAGGAGCAGGGCAGCGGAAACGACATATCGACACATACTGTTTTCTCATACCTTATATTCAAAGAATTTTCTCCGTATCCCGAGTATGCCAGGATGCTTCTTTACCACCACAGAAAATATCACTCCGACAGCGTCAGAGGCAATAACGGCATTATAAATAATATAACCATACCCGATGAAGCATATCTTTTATATCTGGCGGGAACGGTAGCCGAAGTCATTATGGAAAGCGACTCGGCCAATATTGGCCAAAAAGTGGCTTCAAGGATCGGGGAGAACGGATTTAAGCCTGAGTACAGGGAAGCCTTCGAAGCATTATGCCAGGATGGCATTTTGAGCATGATAACTTCAGGCGAGTATCGTGATGACCTTCTGTCATACATAAAATCAATCAAGATAAGCAAGGCTGAGACCGAGAGCCTGATAAGAACGTTCATATATGCGATTTCATTCAGAAGCCCGTTCAACTTTTCACATCCAAGGGTTATGGAATCAACGGTCAATCTTTTGGGACGAATGACGAAACAGAACTGGAACCTGCTTGAGAAGGTAAGAACGGCAGCGCTTCTCTATAATCTGGGCATGCTTACCATGAACAGGGAAACATTCGAAAAGGAGCATTCGCCCGACGAACTCCATGATCTTTTGCATGGATCCATGGTCAATATCAACAGGATCCTGGAGGAAGCGGAGCTTATGGATATCGTAGCGATGTTCAAAGGCGCTATAGGGGAGAAAGCCGTCAACGGCAAGCATTCTCTTATGGGAAAGGATATCATAAGCGGATCGAATATGCTCAACATAGCTGATATCTTTGCTTCGCTCATGGAGCGAAGATGTTCCCAATATGATATATCATGCATGGAAATCCTTGAGGAACTGAAAAGCCTGGCGAAGACCGAAAACCTGTATTTCCCCATGATAGAGCTCATGGAAGACTACATAGAAGATATAGAAGCCAGAATCAAGGCTATACAGGCCGAGTTTATAAAGCAATACGACAATGTGATATCCGGTTTTGAAAAATTGAAGCAGGTCCTTATTTCAGATAACGGATCACTATCATAAAAGGTTTAAAAATTCAATTGTATGGAAAAAATGAATAATAACCGGAATAAAATGCTAGTGTCCCGTCAAACACTTATGAATAAAGGCTTAGAGGCAAGCTTCTTTGACTTTTTTCTGTAAGTGGTGTATACTGAATAATAGCGAATTTGTATAATCTCCTTATAGCATAGCCCTGATTGTCATGGCTACATACATATGTTGCCTTATCTCCCGACGATAAGGAAAAACGAGATTATGTATGCCGAAGAAGGAGCGGTTTTTTATGTTCAGTATAGGGGATAAAGTTGTTTATCCTATGCACGGTGCGGGTATTATAGAGTCTATCGAGGAAAAGGAGATTCTTGGCGAGCGTAAACGTTATTATGTAATGAGAATGCCCATCGGGGATATGAAAGTAATGATTCCAATAAACAATGTCGAAGGTATCGGTATCCGTGATGTTATAGACCGCAAGGATGCCGATAAAGTATTTAAAGCGTTGGAACGCAGATGCGGTGAGCAAACATCCAACTGGAACAAAAGATATCGTGAAAACATGTCAAAAATAAAAAGCGGTAATGTCTTCGAAGTTGCAGATGTGGTTAAAAGCCTTGTATTGAGAGAGAGAACAAAAGGCTTATCCACAGGCGAGCGCAAGATGCTCAACAGCGCTAAGCAGATTCTGATCAGTGAGCTGGTTCTTGCAAAGAATATGAACCCTGCGGAGGTTGAAGATCTGATTAATACCAGGATAACAACCTGATTTAATCCATTCAAGGGGAGTTAGCATGCTGGAAAAGATTTTAAAATATGCGTTCGGACTTACAGGAGCCTTAACAGCTATGACACTGGTAAGGCTGTTAATGATCCAAAACGGCATGGAAGAGTATCTCACCACTGTTTACGGCGTTGGGGCGATTGTGTTCGCTTCGCTGATTCTCGGGATTTTGATGTTTTTCCTTGGAGGAAAGATAATCATCTTGACCGCTGGGCTTGTTGACAGGATCGAAAATTCGCTGCAGAAAATAACCCTGTATGAACTTTTGATCGGAGCCTGCGGGCTTATTGCCGGTCTCATCATAGCAAACCTGATTTCTATTCCGCTGTATAAGATCGATGTTATCGGAGTTCCGATATCCATTATTATAAATATCCTGTTTGGTATCTGCGGAGTTTATTTCTCGGTCGTCAAAAAGAATGAGAATATATTTGATGGTGCTTTGGGCAGAAAAAGGAGCAACGCGGCATATTCGGCCAAGCTGGTGGATACGAGCGCCATTATTGACGGGCGTATCCTTGATTTAAGCAGGACAGGCTTTCTTGAAGGCGAGCTTGTGGTCCCGGGTTTCGTCCTGGAGGAATTGCGGCATCTGGCTGATTCGGCCGATGATATAACCAGAGCGAAAGGACGCAGAGGCCTTGATGTATTGAATCTGCTGAAAAGCGATGCAAAACTGCCCGTTACGATCGATAAAACGAACGGAGATTCACGGATCGAGGTAGACGAACAGCTTCTGACGAAAGCAAAGGAAATGGGAGCCAAGGTAATAACCAATGATTATAATCTTGGCAAGGTGGCGGTGTTAAGAGGTATAGAAGTCCTCAACATCAATGATCTGGCGAATTCAATGAAGCCTATTGCAGTGGCAGGGGAAGAGATGACTGTCCGCATCGTGAAGGAAGGAAAGGAAAACGGCCAGGGCGTAGGCTATCTGGACGACGGAACCATGGTAGTTGTGGAGCAGGCTTATAAGTTCAAAGGCCAGACCATCGATGTCGTTGTTACCAGCGTTCTTCAGACATCGGCAGGCAGAATGATATTCGCCAGATTCAAGGACCTCCACCTGTCTCTCGTAAATTAGACGCAGGGAGGGTTCGAACCCACTGATAAACTCTGTAATTTGTCATTCTGAAGGAACGAAGCAAAATGAAGAATCTTTAGCTCCGCATAACCAGCCAATTAGATTCTTCGCTGCGCTCAGAATGACATTTGAAGGATTACTTTTCCATTAATCTCGGATGGCTCTTGTGTCTATCATGGAAGTAATCCTGACATGAGCAAAGCGAGGGCTGAAGTCGCTGACAGATATTTTTATTGACCTGGGAGAGGTTTAAAATGTCTGAATATAATCCAATAAACATAAATACAAGCGCCGTAGGCGCTATTATTGTGGCCGCAGGCAAGGGCAGCCGTATGGGGTTTGGATTTAACAAGGTTTTTGCTGATCTGTGCGGAAAGCCGGTTCTGGATCATACCATAAGCGCTTTCGCAGAATCCGGGCTGGTCGGGACACTGGTCCTGGTGATAAGTCCCGAATATGAAGGAAAGGCGGCAAATATCTGTTTGCCTTACAAAGAAAAGCTTAACATCATCCTGGCCTTTGGAGGAGCCGAACGTCAGGATTCGGTATATAACGGACTTAAAGCACTTCCGAAAAATGTGGATGTGGTGCTCATCCATGACGGAGCAAGGCCGTTTGTCGACAGGAGGATCATTGAGGACAGCATTTATAAAGCCATGGCGCATGGAGCCGCCTGTGCCGGGATTCCCGCGAAGGACACCATAAAGATCGTTGATGATGAAAATACGGTCATTTCCACACCTGAAAGAAGGTTCCTTTGGCAGGCGCAAACACCCCAGTCTTTTAAAAAAGATATCATAATCAACGCTTACATATATGCCGCAGAAAGCGGTATAAGGGAGACCGATGACGCCGGTGTTGCCGAGAAGGCCGGATTTAAGGTTGTCATGTTTGAAGGAAGTTACAGGAACATAAAGCTTACTTCTCCCGAAGATTTCCGTATGGCCGAATATTTTTTGGCTTCTGCGAAAGACTGAACATCCCAACATACTCATAAAAAAAGCCTGTCAAACCGACAGGCTTTCTGATTGTCTTAAGCTTATTTCTTTTTAAGCTCTTCATAGCATTCGCCGCAAACGTTCTTACCCTTGTAAACCCTGATATCTTTTGCGTTGTCGCAGAAAATACAAGCAGGCTCATATTTCTTAAGAACGATAGCGTTTTCGTCTGAATAAAATTCCAGACCGTCACCGATGCATATTTCGGACACATACGGACACTGTTTTCGAAAACATCCGGACAGTGATTTCGGAATTATCCGGACACTGATTTCGGCACATCCGGACACCTTGTCGAAAGATTAATAAATTGTGTACCC
>DULR01000064.1 GCA_012840245.1 Clostridiaceae bacterium | reverse complement strand
TGGTGTTTTAGTCGACTCAATTATACCAAAAAAAGGGGGGTCATTGTTTTTTTATACGAAAAAACTCTGAAACCCTTACAAATAAAACATTTGAATCTATTGATATTTAAAATAGATTAACACAACGAGACATGGAAAGGGAGTGGATATTATGATAAACTAATTATATCTCTGGCTGTGGAGTTAACAACTATGAACATTGCAATTTGCGACGATGATTCACTGGAGCTTGGCAGGATCACTTCCTTTATAGAAGCATACAGGTGTGAACGCAATGCATCTGTTGCATATAAATCTTTTCAAAGTGCCACTGAGCTTATTTCTCAAGCAGAAAAAAGAGCTTTCGGCCTTATACTTTTGGATATCATGATGCCGGGCGTTGACGGGATGGAGGCAGCAAAGGAGATCAGAATTTTTGATACTGGTGTCAAGATCGTATTCCTTACTTCTTCTCCTGAATTTGCAGTGGAAAGCTATGCAGTAAAAGCCTACGACTATATACTGAAACCTGTCCCGAAGGACAAGCTGTTTTCAGTACTGGATGCAGTTATAGCTGATGAACATATACCTTTGGAAGGTTTTACCGTAAAAACTTAAAAGGGCATGGTCCGTATCCTGTTCTCCAAACTTGCGTTTGTAGAGATCATAAATAAAAAGCTGTATTTCCATATGGCGGACGGTAATGTCCATGAGGTGAACTCAACTCTTGCGGCGTTTGAGGAAAAGCTGCTTGCTCGTTCTGAACTTGTTAAGGTACACCGTTCTTATATCGTAAACCTGTACCACATAAACAAGCTCGGGTCCAAAGAACTTGTTACCGGTTCAGGGACGACTATACCTATATCACGCATGCTCTGCGGAAAAGTGAAAGAAGCGTATATGAAGCATTTGTTTCTGGAAAAAGGGGTGGAATGAACATGATTATTCAGGTTCTGCTGATCTGCACCACCATCCTTTTCGGCATCGCAGCTCAGATATTGCTGCTGAATGTTCAAATGGGAAACCTGAAAAAATCGGGACGTTTTATTTTTATTTTCGGCAGCCTGCTTGTTTTGGCTGCCAATATCTATATTTCGATGACTGTTCCGGTCGACTTGCATATGAAGCTTTATATTCAGGTGATCCATATACCTGTTTTTTTAGTATTCTGGATCTCGACCGGGATACCGGCAATCAAAATAGTTTTCGCCATGTATACCGCAGTGTTTATGATCTATCCTGCAAATCTGATGCTGACGATCCTTTCAAACACTGTAAAATGGCTGGATCCGGCGGGATCATTTTTCGTCTACATAACGGTTTGCATATTAATGCTCCTGGTCATCAATTTTTATTTCAGGCCTTATTTCCTATACATGATCGAAAATTATAGCAATATAAGCTTTGTAAAACTCAGCCTGCTTCCGCTGGCATATTATATCGCCAATTACTGGCTCGGTCTGTATAACTTTACCGCTGTCAAATCGATGGAAATAATCATACTGAGGATCGTTTTCTTTGTGATAACGATTATAGCCTATGTACTGATTTTCGATATCGCAAAAACCACCCGCGAGAAGGAAGCCCTGCAGGGAACACAAATGGCATTGTCATTGATGCTGGAAAGTGCCCATCAGCAACTGTCTGCTCTGCAGACGACACAAAAGCAGGCTGCTGTATACCGTCATGACATGAGACATCATCTTGCTCTGATCGGTGGCTATCTTGACGATGGTGAGACTGAAAAGGCCAGGAATTATATCAGGCTTGCGCAGGCAGATATAGAAGCCATCACTCCGAAAAGATATTGTGAGAACAATGCGGTCAATCTGATCCTTTCATACTTTGAACTGAAAGCAAAGAATAAGGGAGTACAGTTCAGTGTGGAGGCACAGCTGCCCCAGGATATCCCCATACCCGAAACAGAGCTTTGCGCTCTGCTTTCAAACGGTCTGGAAAACGCGGTCGATGCTGCCGCTCAGGTTACCGATGAGCATTTCAGAAAAGTGAAAATTAGTTGTCATACACATAAGAACAACCTTCTGCTTTATATAGAAAACAGCTTTACAGGCAAGATGGCGATAAAGGACGGTATACCGCAAAGTAAGAGAGAAAATCATGGATTTGGCACGAAGAGCATGGCTATGATCGCAGAGAAATACAATGGATACTGTTCGTTTGAGAACACCGATGAAATATTCATTCTCAGAATAGTCCTGCCGTTTCGATGAGTCAGGAGGGATGCTTTTTACTATTGTTTTACCGGTTGCTTTATTATAAAATGATGTTAAAAGACAAAGTTTGCATTTTTTTTGCAGGATACGAGCAATGACAAACCAGTGGAGTTACTAAAGAAAATGGTTTTCATGCCGGGGGAATTTACATGAACAACAGAAATCTGATGGTAGCCGTAAGTGTAGTTTTCATAGTACTGTTCATCATTGTGCCCATCCCTGCAATTCTATTGGATGTCCTGTTGGTCATCAACATAACTTTATC
>DULR01000063.1 GCA_012840245.1 Clostridiaceae bacterium | reverse complement strand
GGATAGGTCTATGGAGTGATATCTATGAAAGGTAAATGCAGGTTTTTTATTGCCCTTGTGCTCCTGTTTTCCTTTTTATCAGGAGTTATAGTGACGGGTGTTACTGAGGATACTTTGGACACATATGAATCGGACATATCTATCATGACGGTGGAATCCACATCAGAAAATGCGGAAGAAGCTGAATTACAGGAAGATGAATCAGAAGAAACGCTGGCAGCAAAGGTGACTCCCCAATTCCAGGTAAACGCCAAGGCTGCAATATTGATCGAGGCCGAGACAGGAAAAGTGCTGTTCGCGTTCAATGAGAATGAACCCCTTCCGATCGCCA
This sequence comes from Clostridiaceae bacterium, assembly GCA_012840245.1. Taxonomy (GTDB): domain Bacteria; phylum Bacillota; class Clostridia; order DSM-8532; family DSM-8532; genus DTU059. The sequence goes on along the minus strand of DULR01000063.1, from coordinate 77,203 downwards.
GCATAACAAAGATCATGACCATGCTGCTGGTGATGGAAGCCATTGATTCGGGGAAAATCAAGCCGACCGATACCACCACCGTATCGGCCAACGCCACCAGAATGGGAGGAAGCCAGGTATACCTTAAGGAAGGCGAGGTCTTCACAGTTGAGGAGCTTTTGAAGGCTGTGGCCGTCCACTCAGCAAATGATGCCTCGGTGGCTCTGGCAGAAATGATATCAGGAACCGAAGAGGCATTTGTAGCTGCTATGAATGAAAAAGCAGCCGAGCTTAATATGAAGAACACTAAATTCCTCGATTGCACAGGTTTGACCGATGAGGGCCATTACAGCAGTGCCTTTGATGTTGCGATAATGTCCAGAGAGCTTCTGATCAAGCATCCGAAAATAATCCATTATACTACCATATGGCATGATACGTTCAGAGACGGCAAATTCGATCTCGACAACACCAACAAGCTGGTTAAAAGATACAGAGGCACCACCGGACTGAAAACAGGCTTCACGAGCAAGGCCGGATTCTGTCTTGCCGCATCGGCTGAAAGAGACGGTTCAAAATTCATATCTGTCGTTCTGGGCTCGGACACAAATGAGCACAGATTCGCAGAATCTGCAAGGCTGCTGGATTTTGCCTTCAGCAACTGGGAAACCGCACGATTTGAAAAAGAAGGCCTGGAAGCGGGGGTAATAAAGGTAAAGAAAGGCGTTACCACCGAGATACCTCTCAAATATGCAGGAAATGCCGTGGTAGTCGTTAAAAAGGGCAGCAAGAGCAAGATAACAGAGAACCTTGAACTGCCTGAAATGGTAAACGCTCCGGTAAAGACGGGAGATTCAGTAGGGATTCTGAACATAGAGCTTGATGGAGAGAGACTTGCCTCAATCGATGTCGTCGCAGCCAATGATTCACTCAAATGCACCTTCGGCCTGGCATTCGGCATGCTCTTCAAGAAATGGGCAACCCTTTTCATCTGAATGAGTTTAGGGGACGGAGGATTTGACTCATTATGAGTCAAATCCTCCGTCCCCATTACTCACTTTTATTTAACTTTTTCTATAGCTTTTTCAGCAAACTCGGTGGTCACTATTTTGTCGTAAGGAGCGCGCTTGGTAAGCTCGCCTGCTTCTTCCATAACGACCTGCAGCAATTCCAGTGAATGCTCCTTAAGTATCGGATCCTTGTTCCATGCATCTATTTCCTTATAACGTTTTGCCACATTTTCAAGGGTATCGATATCGGTGTCAGGGAAGAAATCCTTGACAGCTTCGGCTATTTCTCTCGGGCTGTGTGAGTCTACCCATTGTTGTCCCTTGTAAATAGCATTGGTGAAGCGCTGTATTAGATCTTTATTTTTTTCTATAAAGCTTTTTTTTGCATAATAGGCCGTATAGGGTATTTCACCGCTATCCTGTCCGATGGATGCCAGAACATATCCCTTACCTTCTTTTTCAAGCATGGTAGCTGTAGGCTCGAACAGAGTAACATAATCACCGGTTCCGCCGGTAAAAGCCCCTGCCATTACAGCAAATTGTACACTGGTGTCAACAGTTAAATCCACGTTGGGAACAAGACCGTGTTTCCTCAAAACATATTCCAGCGTCATTTCAGGAACGCCGCCTTTTCTTCCTCCAATTATGTATTGGCCCTTCAGGTTCTCCCATTTGAAATCAGGCTCAGGCTGCCTTCCCACAAGGAATGAACCGTCTCTCTTGGTCAGCTGGGCGAAGACTACGGCATAGTCTTCCTTTCCTTCATTGTAAACATAGATGCAGGCTTCAGGTCCTGAAAAACCGATATCCACCTGGCCTGAAATGACTGCTGTCATTACCTTGTCTGCGCCCTGCCCGGTACTCAGATCGAGAGTTATGCCTTCCTCTTCAAAAAATCCTTGGTTTATTGCCACATATTGCGGCGCATAGAAAACCGATCTAGTCACTTCGCTCAAAGTGATTTTGTCTTTTGTCTTCGTTCCGCAGGAAGTAAGAATAAGCGAAACAAAAATCAGTGCAGTCAGCAGAATAAACCCCATTCTTCTCATGAAAACACCCTCCTTGATTTTGATTTACTGATAGACTTAGCTTATCTGTTCTCCGGTCAGCCTTTTCTGCAGCCAGACCACCCCCTGGTACATAAGAGCCGCAGCCAAGGCAAGAATGATCACGCTGGTCATGACCAGATCAAGCTGGAAGACCTGCCCGCCGTATACTATCAGATATCCGAGCCCCGCCCTGGATACCAGGAATTCACCGGTTATGACACCTACCCATGACAGGCCGACGTTTACCTTGAGCGCATTGATCATAGCAGGGATATTCGAAGGGAAAACGACTTTGGTGAACACCTGCAGTCTGTTTGCGCCAAATGTCTCTACCAGCTTTATTTTGTCTTCGTCGGTCTGAAGGAAGGCGTTTAAGACCTCCAGAATAGTAACGATGAGCGAGATGGCCAGCGCCATGGCAATGATAGAAGCCGGACCGGCACCGATCCAGATAATGAAAATCGGGCCGAGAGCGACCTTTGGGAGGCTGTTCAACACAACAAGGTATGGTTCGAGAACACGTGATGCAAATTTTGACCACCAAAGAATCACAGCGACCAGAGTGCCCAGGATGGTGCCGATGATAAACCCTGCCACCGTTTCGATACAGGTCAGGAAAATGTGGCGGAACAGGTCGCCGTTATTATATAGGTTCACCAATGTCCTTACCATTCGGGAAGGCTGGCTTGTCACAAAGGAATCGATCAGCTTGAGATTCGCTGCTATTTCCCAGACTGTAAAGAACATGACCAGGATCAGCACTCGAACGATCCAGGTTGCGGTATTCAGAAATCTGACCTTTTTCAGATAAGCTTTTCTTTCGGGAGAAAGATTTTTTTCATCCTTCGACATGTACATCCAGCTCCTTCCATATAGTGTTGAAATACTCTCTGAAATTTGGAGCTTCCCTGCATTTCAGGGGTGTCCTGACCGGGCAGTCAAATTTGATATCATGTATACTGTTGACTCTGGCAGGTCGTTTTGACAGAACTATTACCCTGTCCGACATGCTGATGCTTTCGGATATATCATGAGTGACCATTATTGCGGTCTTGTTTTCGCTTTTGATAATGGAGTAAATATCCTCGGTCACTGCCAGTCTTGTCTGGTAGTCCAGCGCAGAGAAAGCCTCATCCAAAAGAAGGATCTCCGGACTGGTAGCCAAAGTTCGTATCAATGCAGCCCTTTGACGCATTCCGCCTGAGAGCTGACGGGGGTATTTGTCTTTGAAATCATACAGCCCGTAAGTTTTCAGCAAGTCCATGACATAAGCCTTTTTCTCGGGTGTCAGTTGCTTTCTTATTTCAAGACCCAGTATCACGTTCTGATAGATGGTGCGCCAATCGAACAGATAGTCCTTCTGAAGCATATAGCCGACTTTATGTGATGTCTTAACGACCTCTTCATCACCGATGAAAACCTTGCCACCAGTGGGTTTTATGAGTCCTGAAATTATTGACAGAAGAGTGGATTTGCCGCATCCGCTGGGGCCGACCAGACTGACAAACTCCCCTCTTTCAACAGAAAACGAAACATCTTCGACAGCGTTTATTTCACCATTGGGAGATTGGTACTTCATGCCCACGCCTATGACATTCACTATCTCTTTATTCATTGTTATGCCCCTGCCTCCTCTTTTGAAGAACTTTCATGAAGAACGTCCTTTTGCCTGCACTACTATCATATTGCCTTGAGAAAGATAAGGTGCATAAACAAACATGAGGTGGGACAGGGGGGACTATGTCATCCTGAGCGAAGCGCAGCGAAGTCGAAGGATCTTCTAAAGATTCTTCACTCCACTTCGTTCCGTTCAGAATGACATAGTAAGGCTACGTAGAATATTGAACGCTGCAGCATCCTTTGTACTGGGCTATAGACTAAACATTTTGTTCAAGGAACTCAGGAATGAGTCAAAGTCGAATGAATCAGGGTACAGGATTCATTTGTCCCCTAAACTCAGAGAATCTTGCATATATATATTGCCGTGAGCATGCCAAGATAGGAAGAGATCAGAGAGGCGGCGACGGCATGACGGGTGTTCTTTACATTGGCAGCACCGAAATATACGGCAAGAGTGTAGAGAACAGTTTCACTTGAACCCATGATGGTTGACAAAACCCTTCCTGTATATGAGTCAGCGCCATGTTTTTTGATAAGCTCACTGAACATTCCCAATGAAGCGCTTCCGGAAAAAGGCCTTATTATAAGCACCGGAATGATCTCCGGCGGTATTCCTATCAGACTCAGCGGTTTTGCTATGAGACCGGTCAAAATATCTGTAAGTCCCGATGCATTGAGCACCGAAACAGCCATTATGATCCCCACCATGACCGGCAGGATATTGAAGGATGTCTTTGCTCCCTCCTTTGCTCCTTCGACAAATACGTCAAAGACAGGGACACCTTTCAGATAAGCCACCAGTATAATAAGGAGAATGACTGCCGGAATAACGAGATTCGAAACAAAACCCACCATCATCTCTGCCTTTCAGATATATACTCTTTTCTCCATGACCTTTGCAAGTATCACTCCCGAAACAGCCGACACAAAGGATGCTATCCAGATACAGGGCATGACCGAAGTGGCATTCAAAGACCCCGCCTGCTGTCGTATGGTAAGAACTGTCGCCGGTATGATCTGAATACACGCTGCGTTCAATACTCCGAACATGACCATGGCATTGCTTGCAACGGGTGAATTATGATTAACGTTCGACAGCTCTTTCATAGCCATGATTCCCAGAGGCGTGGCGGCGTTGCCGAGTCCGAGAAGGTCTGCGCTTATGCTCATGGCAATGGCGCCGTTGGCAGGATGCTCATCAGGGATACCAGGGAACAGGTATTTGAATATCCTTTTCAGAAGCCGGGCCAGGCTGTCTACAAGTCCGCCTTTCCGGGCAACCTCCATGATTCCCGTCCAAAGGCACATGGCTCCCAGCATGGTTATCACGAGCTCGACCGAACTTACGCAGCTTTCAAGGATCGCTTCCGAGACTTCCTTTGTTCTTCCGGTAAGAAGGCTTGTCGCCACACCTGCAAATATCATGATTATCCATATAACATTCAACATAAATCCAGGCTCTTTAATATAAAAACTCACACTTTATACATATAAAAAAGACGGGTAATTATTCATAAAACCGAATCAATGGACGAAACAACCTTGTTAATAATTCAACAAGTTAAAATTAGTAAAAATCGTAAATATAATGATGTTTAGTGTTGACCGTAACTGCAATTATATGGTATTATTCTATTGGTACAGAAATAAAAAACAGACTGGGGGGAGTTTGATGAAATCAACAGGTATTGTCAGAAAGGTGGACGAGCTGGGTAGAGTTGTATTGCCCATCGAGCTTAGAAGAACTCTTGATATTGCAGAGAAGGATGCTCTTGAAATCTATGTGGATGGAGCTACCATCATTCTGAGGAAATATGAGCCTGCTTGTATTTTCTGCGATAATGCCAAGGATATCAAGGTTTACAAGGGAAAGAACATTTGCCCGGATTGCCTGAAAGAATTAAAGGAAAATTAATATTGTACATCAAAAGGCTGTTTCGATCGAAACAGCCTTTTATGTATGTTTTTATGTATTTTTGATTTTCAGAATTTCGAAAATACTTTCTCGAACTTTTCAGCAGCCTCATCCATAAGCTCACGGGTATGAGTCGCCGTGTAACTTGTCCTTATCATGCTGAAGCCCTGAGGTACGGCAGGAGAAATAACAGGATTGACATATACGCCCTCATTCAAGAGTTCCTTGCAGATTACAAATGTTCTTGTGTCATCGTATGTCATGACCGGAATAATGGGTGTTTCGGTCACCTTTATGGGTATATTCCGTTTTATCAGAAGACTGCGCATGTAGTCGGCGATATCTTTAAGCTTTTTGACACGTTCAGGCTCTTGCTTCAGTATATTCAGTGCGCAAAGAGCCGCAGCTGCATTAGCCGGAGGGATTGACGCACTGAAGATGAAAGGACGTGAAGTATGCTTCACGTATGTTATCACCTGCTCGCTGGCCACCATGTAGCCGCCCAGGCTGGCAAGGGATTTCGAGAAGGTTCCCATGATTATATCTACCTCATCCTCCAGTCCGAAATGCTCGGCGGTACCGCGACCGTTGGCTCCCAGCACTCCCAGCCCGTGAGCATCGTCAACCATTACGCGCGCTCCGTATTTTCTGGCTAATTCAACTATTTTGGGCAAGTTGCAGATTTCTCCGCCCATGCTGAAAACCCCGTCAGTTACGATAAGGATACCTTTTGATTCAGGTACTTCCTTAAGATTCTTTTCCAGATCCTCCATGTCGTTGTGCTTGTAGCGGACCATTGTGGCGAAACTCAGCCTGCAGGCATCATAAATGCTCGCATGGTTTTCTTTATCACAAAGGATAACATCGTTTCGTCCTGCTATTGCAGAGATAATGCCCAGATTGGACTGAAAGCCCGTACTGAATGTGATGCAGGCATCCTTCCTGAGAAATTCGGCCAACTGCCTTTCCAGTTCAAGATGAAGTTCCAGCGTACCGTTCAAAAATCTGGAACCGCTGCAACCCGAGCCATAGGTTTCAACAGCCTTGATGGCTGCTTCCTTTACTCTTGGATCAGAAGTCAAACCCAGATAATTGTTGGAACCGATCATTATGGTTCTTCGGCCTTCCATCGTCACGACAGTGTCCTGACCTGTCTGAAGTGCATGAAAATAAGGATAAATCCCTGCCTCCACAGCTTCTTTAACTTGTGTGAAGTCATAGCATTTTTGAAATAGATCCATGGCAAAATCTCCCCTTTTTCAGGAAATAATATTTGCAGTGCAGCCATTATGACCTGATAATATTACCAGCATCGTAAATTTACTATTTTATTGTATCACAATAATTGCAAATATCCAGTATAATTTAATCGATCCGTCGATGGTTATCGGCAAAGGCATGCCAAAGCCATCGGTACAGGGCGGAAAATCAGTTGGAATCCATACTATGGCAATTGGCATCAAAATCATATTATAATGAAATAAATATACAGAAAAGTCGGTGAAAATATGAAAAACGAAGTAGTATTGATAACAGGCGCATCTTCAGGTATAGGCAAAGCTGCAGCCGAATACCTCATGAGAAAAGGATTTCATGTATACGGCACATCCAGAAAGGCCCTGGGAAATATCGAAGCTCAGGATGAACCGACCGGTGGCTTCATAAGGATGATCCCCATGGATGTAACAGAAGATGGGTCGGTGATCGATGCCATAAACCTGGTTGTGGAAAAAGAGGGGCATATAGATGTTCTTGTCAGCAATGCCGGAGCGGGTGTGGCAGGATCTGTCGAAGATGTGTCGATGGAGGAAGCACGCGTGCAATTCGATATCAACTTCTTCGGTACACTTCGTGTCATCAAGGCAGTGCTTCCGCTGATGAGAGAGCAGGGTCACGGAAAAATAATAGCTGTAAGTTCAGTGGCCGGGGTCATATCAATCCCCTACCAGGCTCATTACAGCTCAAGCAAATATGCAGTCGAAGGCCTTGCTGAGGCTTTGAGATATGAAGTTGCGCCATTTGGGATCAAGGTATGTATAGTCGAACCGGGCGATACCAGGACGGGATTTACAAAAAGCAGGATAACAGCACAAAAAGCGAATAATAAGTCGCCATACCACGAGAGGTTCACAAGATCACTGGCCAGGATGGAGAAGGATGAGCAGAACGGCGCTTCTCCCATATCTGTTGCCCGTGTGATACATAATATGATAATGAGGAAAAATCCCCCTGTCCGCACTGCCGTCGGATTTCAGTATAAGTTCATACTGTTCCTGAAAAAGATCCTGCCGGGATCGGTCCTGGAAAAAGTAGTAGGCCTGCTCTATAACTGACTTCATCACGATGCAGCAAAAAATATTGCTATTATGTTCCTGACTACTTGATTCTGTTTTATCGTATGATAGAATAATTTTGTAATTTTCTATTATATTCTTGTATTTTTCCTTATTCTTTGTCGGATGTTAGGCGACATGTTCTTGTAAAACAATGAATATTTTTGCCGTAAAGTGTCAGGATCGGATTATGGATGATGTCAGCGGTTATAATGATTGTTGCGAAAGATCTGCGCTTGGCTGAAGGTAACGGATAAGGATAAATAAATATACAGGAGGGAAAACAAAAATGGGATTTCTTGAAAAACAGTTCCAACTCAAGGAGAAAGGAACAAATCTGAGAACCGAAATAGTTGCTGGCGCGACAACATTCTTCACAATGGCGTATATTATTTTCGTCAACCCCGCAATACTCGGAGCTACCGGAATGCCTCAGGGCGGCATCTATGTTGCTACGATCCTTGCGGCAGTCATTGCAACTCTGATCATGGGTCTTTTTGCCAATGTACCTTATGCACAAGCACCTGGAATGGGGATGAACGCTTTCTTCACCTACACCGTATGCTTTGCTCTGGGCTTTACATGGCAGCAGGCACTGGCCATGGTGTTTGTTTGCGGTATAATAAATATCGTCGTAACTGCGACACAGATCAGAAAGTCTATCATTAAGGCAATTCCCCAGTCACTTCAATATGCAATCGGCGGTGGAATAGGACTGTTTATTGCATATATCGGATTCAAAAATGCCGGGTTCCTGAAATTCACATCAGAAGCAAAACCAGGGGCACCCTTGTTCGTGATTCCTGCTGAAGGAACTCCCGAAACTGTTGTTGCAAACGGCGCAAATGTTGTACCTGCGCTTGTCAATTTTACCGATCCGGCTGCTCAGCTGGCGCTTATTGGTCTCATCATAACTGCCGTGCTGATGATCCTTAAGGTCAAGGGCTCGATTCTGATAGGAATTATCGCAACCACATTGATTGGCATACCTATGGGAGTTACAAACCTTGATATGTCCACTCCTTACAAAATAAGCGACATCTCCGAAACCTTCCTTGCTCTGGATTTCGGAGGACTCTTCGGCGATCCGGGAAAAATCCTGATCGTAATCACCACGATCCTGGCTTTCAGCTTGTCGGATACCTTTGATACCATTGGTACATTCATCGGTACCGGCAGGAAGAGCGGGATCTTCGACGATAAGGATGAAATGGAACTGTTTAGCGGCAAGGGATTCAAATCAAAGATGGACAGAGCTCTCTTTGCCGATGCTACCGCTACATCGATCGGTGCGCTTTTGGGAACATCCAACACCACCACCTATGTTGAGAGCGCAGCAGGTATAGGCGTCGGAGGAAAGACCGGTCTTACCAGTGTGACTACAGCTGTTCTGTTCCTCATCTGCCTTGTATTCGCACCTGTAGCAGGTATCGTTCCTGCAGCGGCTACCGCACCTGCTCTGATCATAGTCGGCGTGCTCATGATGGAATCTTTCGGAAAGATCAACTGGGAAGATTTCGATGAAGCGTTGGCTACATTCTTCACCGCAGTCGTAATGCCCTTTACCTACAGCATCGCAAACGGTATAGCAGTAGGCTTCGTATTCTATGTCATAATGAAGCTCACAAAGGGCAAAGCAAAGGATATACATCCGATCATGTACATCGTAACTGCGCTGTTCATTGCCAACTTCATCATAAGCGCAGTTCTGAAACTGTAATTTTGCTGCCTGCATGGCTTGAATTAAGTACAGGGACAGTTCATTCGGACTGTCCCTTATATTTTGGACAGGGGGATGGCTCTGCTGCTTGTTTTAATCAGCCGATAAATTATAGACAGCGGGACCGTCCTCCTGTCATTAACAATTTGTTAAATCTTTATTAACGGGCGCCTTCTTGAATTTTCACGGGTTATAGGTAATAATTGTTTTAGCGGAGCGCTTCAATGATATATAGTTATTGTAGATTTAGCTGAATAAAAGGATTGGGTGTTTGATGAATACAAGAGCACATGTCCTGGTAGTCGATGATGATGTCAATATATGCGAGCTTGAGAGGATATACCTTGAAAAGGAGAATTTTCAGGTAACCGTATGCCATGACGGTAAAAAAGCTGTTGAATTGTTTAAGGAAAAAGCACCTGATATAGTTATTCTTGATATCATGCTTCCGGGTATGGATGGCTGGGAGGTCTGTCGTGAGATCCGGAAGCTAAGCACCATCCCGATCATCATGCTTTCTGCCAAGGATGAGACCTTCAACAAGGTTTTGGGACTTGAGCTCGGAGCTGATGACTATATGGTGAAGCCTTTTGAACCCAAAGAGCTTATTGCCCGCATAAGAGCTGTATTAAGAAGATATGACAGACAGGAGGAAGCTCCGGAGCAGGTCGTATTTCCCGGCCTTGTGGTCAACAAATCGAATTATACGGTAAAGCTGAACGGAAAAGACATCGAAATGCCGCCAAAAGAGCTGGAACTGTTATTTTTCCTGGCGTCAAACCCCAACAAGGTATATACAAGGGAACAGCTTCTAGAGAATGTCTGGGGTTTTGATTTTTATGGGGATACCAGAACGGTGGATGTGCACATAAAAAGGTTAAGGGAGAAATTCGAGCCCGGTGAATATAAATGGCAGATCAAGACGGTGTGGGGTGTAGGTTATAAGTTTGAGGTAAAATGAAACGAATAACGTTAGGAAAGGAAAAGGCAGTCTGTTTCTGCAGTCATCCCTTGCCGCTGATATTCAGGGAATGTGCATTTTCCGGAATTTGATGCTGTGAGGGCGGGGCATGGGTATATGATGCTAAAAACAATGTTCAGCAAGATCCTGGTGCTTGTGATATCGGTTCTCTTCATAAGCTTCATCATAACAGGCGTAATAATGAATTACAGCCTGAATAACATGGTGACCGAGCAAAAAGCACAGCAGCTGGAGGAAATATCAGAAAAGGTAATAACCGCTCTTGAGACTTCCCTAAAAAGACAAACACTGCATGATCCTTATTTATTCATCAGTTTCATGCAAACTCTTGCCAATAACAACGACTCGCTTATCTGGATAGTAGGAGATGAAGGGGACATCATATTTTATTCCGACATCCCCGAATACCTTCGCGAAAATCTGAATATTACCGATGAAGGCTGGTATTGTCTTCCCGATGAACGTCAATATTCGATATTGGGCAGCGAATATGAGATCGGAGATTATTTCGGGCTGTTTAAAAACACCGGTGTTGACTGGGTCACGTACAAACAGCATTTCAGTATAAGCAATATCCCGCCCTACAATGCGAAGGCCAGCGGAGTCATACTTGTCCATACGAAAGTCCCCGATATCTACAAACTTAAATCATCCATCATTGTTATATTCATCATTTCCGGACTCCTGGGCGGAATGGTTTCATTATTGCTTTCGGGACTGTTGAGCAGACGGATAACGAAGCCAGTCAACCAGATCAAGCTGGCTGCCAGAAGGGTCGCTTCCGGGGAATTCTCAGGCAGGATAAGTGTCAGGGGCAAGGATGAGATCGCCGAGCTTACAGACAGTTTCAATGATATGGTTCTGGCGCTTGAAAACCTGGAAAGGATGAGGCGTGACTTTATCGGAAATGTCAGCCATGAGCTGCGTACTCCAATAACTACCATCAAAGGATTTATTGACGGCATACTTGACGGGGTGATCCCTGCCGAAAAACAGGAATATTATCTTTCCATCGTAAGAGATGAGGTCCGCAGGATGCAGAATTTGGTCAATGATCTGCTGGATCTGGCGAAGATGCAGGCCGGGGAAGTGGTGCTGAAAATGACTGATTTTGATATAAACGAACTTATCAGGCGCTGTGTTATAAGCCTGCAGCAGTTGTTTATAGAAAAAAATCTGGTGTTCAAGGCCGATTTTGAGACCGAGCGATTATTCGTCCATGCAGACATGGATTCTATCCAAAGGGTCCTTATAAATCTTATCCATAACGCCATCAAATTCACGCCCGCCAACGGCGAAATCCGGGTAAGGACTCATTCGGAAAGGGACAAGGCCGTCATTGCGGTCGAAGATACGGGGAGCGGCATACCAAAGGATGAGCTTCCGAATATCTTTGAAAGATTTTATAAAACTGATAAATCCAGAAGTACCGATCGCTCGGGCGCCGGGCTGGGACTTGCCATCGCAAGAAACATTATAATGTCTCACAATGAATCGATCAAAGTGGAAAGTGAAGAAGGACATGGTTCCCGATTCATTTTTACCCTGCGTAGAGCCTCCGGATCTGAGCAATACTAAAGTTAACATTTTATTCATACCTATGTCAAAATTGATGGATATAATTATACCTGTCGGAGATTCTTATGAAAGGAGCAGGTGTCATGGAAGATAATAACAGAAATGATCTATATCAAAATAGTACAGACAGCAGATGGGGCTATACAAATAGTTATTACAAGAGCGAAAATGACTATGCTTATCAAAGACCCGAAAACAGGTATGATCGATATGACGATTTGAAAACTGCCGGGTTTTACAATGAAAGCTATAAAAAGCCCACCAAGGGAAAGCTTAAGGCCCTCATTGCTCCTATGCTTATTGTTGCTTTGATAAGCTCGCTGCTGACAGGCGGGATCGTAGGAGCTTATTTCACATACGGACTTCCTCAGAACTATACGGGGAACAATACCAGTAACTCAGGCGGTACACTGGTAAATGAAGATGGTGGGATCAGGCGAATTGAAATAATAGATGAGACTACATCGGCAGAAACTGTGGTAGCCGAAAAAGTCAGCCCGTCAATAGTGGGGATCAAGGTCACATACATTATCAGCGACAGGTTTTTTGGTTCTACCAGAAATGAGGGGCAGGGCTCCGGAATAATCTACAGGAGCGACGGATATATCATAACAAATAATCATGTGATAGAAAACGCAATGGCAAGGTCATCTGGCAATACTATCGCTCAGAATGCAAAAATAGAGGTCATCCTTCCCAACCAGGTAGACAGTCCATATGAGGCGAAGGTGATCGGAAGAGACCCAAATACCGATATCGCAGTTTTGAAGATCAATGCCTCGGAGCTTCCCGCTGCCGAATTCACTGACTCAGATCAGGTTAAGATCGGGCAAAAGGCGATAGCAATCGGTAATCCTGCCGGTTTAGAATTCATGGGTTCGGTTACTTCGGGAATTATAAGCGGACTTAACCGCAGGATGGAATTCAGTGATGGCAAAGTTTTAAGACTAATACAAACTGATGCCGCAATAAATCCCGGTAATAGCGGAGGAGCCCTATTGAACTCGGAAGGTAAGGTGATCGGCATAAACACCTCTAAAATTGGAGGAGCCGGTTATGAGGGCCTGGGGTTTGCAATTCCTTCCAACACAGCTAAAGAGGTTGCTGAAAACCTTATTAAGAACGGATATATACCCGGCGGGCCAAAACTTGGAATTGTCGTAGACACAAGATTTAACGCGGAGATCGCAGAAAAGAACAATGTTCCGGAAGGTATCCTGGTTTATGATGTTGAAACTCTCAGCGCTGCTTATAAAGCTGGAATAAGACCCGGAGACATACTTACCGAATTTAATGGCGTTTCGATCAAAACATTCGAAGAACTTGAAAGGGAAAAGAATAAGCATAAAGCAGGGGAAAAAGTAACGATCAAACTTTACAGATTGCCTGAACGGGGCAGGGCCAGCGATGGAGAGTATAAAACCGTAGAAGTGATCCTTGATGAAGACAGAGATTAAAAAATATTGAAATCAAAAGAACGGGTGTCAAAAAAAGACACCCGTTTTTTCTTCTATAATGTATAAATTATAACTTATTATGTCAGCAAAATTCTTCCTTTTCCGCACTTATTACATTTCAGGCTGCACTTATTACATTTGGCAACAAAAAAATTTTTTTTATAGTATATTCATACTTAAGTTGATTGGTCGCGCTTATACTACTTCGATTCTGTACCGGTTAGCAAGTAGTATTGATGAAAGAATTGGATAAAAATTGCGTCCAGCACTCCCCCCCCCCGCTGGGTATGCACGATTTATTACTGATTCTGTAGAATATCAAAGCGCGCTTCCGGCACTATATTCGGAAAGAGCATTGTCAGGAAACAGTGCTTTTTCCGAATATAGCAGAGCAGCAATATCCCCGCCTCAACAAGGAGCGGGTTCCTCTTGATCGGATGAATGACGACGGGCATGGCCCTTTTGAATATGGTGAAATCAACACAGAGACATTATAACCGCATAATTCTGTTGCATAAAGGCAATCAACCAAATCAAGAGGGATTCATATGATACAGAGGATTTCGTACAAGCTTACAGATTTTCTTCTTGAAAAGGAAATTATCAGGGAAGAAGACAGAGAGATTTACATCTACGGCCTTCTTGCAATGTTTTCCACCGTAATAAATTTTATCTTCGTTCTGACGGTCGGTATTATTGCGGGTCTGCTGGCTGAGACACTGATCTACTTGTTCGGGTTTGCATTGTTGCGATGCTATTGCGGAGGGTACCATGCAAAAACGCAGCTTGGATGCGTTCTCGGATTTTCAGCCATATATGCTGTTTCCATGGTCGTGTTACGATTCATGCCTGCGGAATATAGCCGCATGTTTTCAATGATTTCAGCAGGAGCCTGCCTGGTTTTCATATATATATACGCACCAATAGAACATAAAAACAGAACTTTCCAGGGCGACGAATACAGGAAATTTCGTCTGGTATCCAGGATCATAGCGCTCGTATATACCATTTTGATTTTCTCTGTATCCATGTTCTCAAATCGACTGATGATAGTCGCTCAAATACTGTCTCTTGTAATGCTTAGCGTTTCATTTGTACTTCTTCTGGCTTTAGTTTTATATGAAAGGAGTGAATCTGAATGATTAAGGGATTTGGTTTATTCCTGGCAAAAGCACTTGCAGCAATGGCATTTATGGCAGCGTTCCTGAGCAATTTTACAAGCTGCGTTTATTGGCTCAATCAGCCTGAAATGCCCGACAAAGTAAGAATGCTGAAGCAATGATCATGATTTAAAAACGGCATTATATCTGCAATAGATCGTACATAATAAAAACCGGAAAAATAATCCCAACCCAGATATCAACCGGGTTGGGATTTATATTGATATGGCCGGATCATTCAAAAAGCTTCTAAATCCTAGTTTTACTGTAATACAAATAGAATGTGGGGAGAGACATTGAAAAAGTATAAACAGTTCTGCTATGATAATTTTGGTAATTACTATTATTCTAATCAAATTGTCAGACCTCGGGGGGATATGCCTATTTTTAATGCGGGGGAAATTATACAGATTGCATTTTGCGATGATGAAAAAGTCTGTCTGGATCTTTTGGTCGGGTATACTAAAAAATATCTGTCAACTCGTGACAATGACATAGGACAAGTTATCATCGACAGATATACTTCGGGGGAAGAACTGTTAGAGGCTTACAAACAAGGCAAATACTATGACCTGATTTATCTGGATATCCGAATGGACAAAATGAACGGCTTTGAAACTGCCAGAGAAATAAGGGTGTTCGACAATAAAGCAATGATTATTTTTGTAACTTCATTGGGCGACTACATACTCAACTGTTTTGAGTACCGTCCGTTTTGGTTCATCATAAAGCCGGTTTCCGAGGAGAAGTTCATTTATATCTTCAACCGCGCCCTGATCGAGATTTCAAACACCAGAACAAGAAAGTACTCGTTTTTTACGAAAGAATACGGTTATCTCTGTCTGGATATAGACAAGATAATGTATCTGGAAAGCGTACTTCGTAAGATCAATATATATACCGCTATGGAGCAGTATACATATTACGCGAACATGTCGGAAGAGGAAGAAAAACTGAAGAAATATGATTTTGTGAGGATACATAAGGGATATTTGGTAAATATGGCTTATATTCAGAGAATAAACAAAAGCAATGTGGTGCTTAAGAACAGTATGGTGCTGCCTTTGAGCGAAAGACGCTATAAATATGTATTTGATAGTTTTACCAGTTATCTTGCGGGGTGCTCTTTATGATCGATAATTTTCTCTGGATACTGGTTGAGGCAGGAACGACTCTGTTTGAAATAATACTGATCAGAACTTTTTTGGATGGTTTTCTTGAAGAAAAAGAGCATTCGGTGCTGATGAAATGTTTGGCCATATCCGGTGCTTTTGCCCTGATTTTTATTGTGAGCACCTATTTGTACACTATTCCTGTCGCCGTCATTTTAAACTTTTTTTCAGTAACGTTGATCCTTTCTTTCATTCTGTATAAAGGAAAGTTTTTCCACAGATTGTTCACCTGTGTATTGCTTCTGGCTTTGCTGGTAGTGGCGGAGTTTATTTCGGTCTATATTCTGGTTCTGAGTCTGGACTTCGATCCTACCATCATTCAGAACAATCCTGTGCTTAAGCTTGCAGGTGTGGTCATCAAGAACTTATTATCATTGGCTGCCATAAAAATAATCTGCAATTTCAGAAGATCTTATGTGAGAGAGACAGGAAGGCTATACTTTGCTCTTCTGCTGATCGTACCGGCAATCAGTATTTTTATATCAATAATAATTTTTGAGATGGCAAGAGCTTATAACTCGGATATACCTGCCGTGATGATGGCATTTCTGGGCCTGATGTATATCAACGCCATCGTTTTTGCGATTTTCGAATCAATTACGCGGTATCTGGACAAGGAATACAAATATCAGATGATGGAAAAGCAGCTGGAAATGCAGATAAACCATTACAACAAGCTTGCTGAGAACAGGGAGATCCTGTCCGAGGTAATCCATGATTTCAAAAACCATCTCAATTGCATATACAATCTCTATAAATACAATAAAGGAACCGAGCTGGGGAAATACATAGAGAATCTTATAAATGTATCAGATACCGAGAAGATCATAGATACCGGAAATCCTGTAATAGACGCGCTTTTGAACGACAAATCAAATATAGCCCAGAAACACGGAATCAATTTCAAAAAAATGCTCAACCTGCCGTCCAATATCAATATTGCCTATAACGATATCTGCGCGATACTCGGAAACTCTCTGGACAACGCAATTGAAGCCTGCAGAAGGATAGAAAACAAGGCTCTCAATAAAGAAATAGAGCTCTCAATGAACTGCCGGGATTCATACCTGATCATCGTCGTCAAAAATACTCTTGACAAGGCTCCGCTCAGGGAGGGCAGGTTTTTCCGTTCCTCCAAGGAATCTCCCGGGCTTCACGGCCTTGGCATGCAAAGCATGGAAAGGACCGTTAAAAAATACAACGGTAATATGGTAGTAAAACATGATGATACTCATTTCTCGGTTGAGATCATCATGTCTATTGCTTAGGCAAATTCAAGCGCTTGCCGGATGATCATTTCTTTCACTTCAGTCAGTTCATCAAAATCCATATTTCTGATGTAATATTTCTCAAGTTCGTCATGACAGGCTTTGGCGGCGGCGATCGACTCCACGGCTTTTTGAATGAGAGTATCAGCATTCAGTCTGTTGAAATACAAATGTGACTCATGATCCTTCAGCGCATTGCTGTCAAAAAAGTCGTTCATATTGTAAGTCGTACAGTTTTCACCTTCGATTTCGCAGATATCCTGATATTCGTTGGCTGTAATGACCGATACATTCAAAGACGGGATAATGATGTGCTCGATCCTTTGCGGCGACATGGGGCAAAAATAGGTTTCGATATCATATCCCTGGATCAGCGCTTCATCCTTCAGACACTCCAGGATCCTGCCGGTGCTGCTGCCTCCGGGCGCATATAACCTTATGACCCTGTTGCCGGAACACAGACTGTCCAGATGATCTGTAAATCCATTGGGAGTAATGGCTGCGGCAAACAGGCAACGCTGCTTTCCGGGAGTCCTGGCAGGGCTGCCCTGACCAAACAGTGTTTGTTTAAGCTCATGAATAAAAAGCCATTCACGCCCTCTGTCGAGCAGCTGTTCAAATATTGCTTCAGTGTCCTCCATAAGAAGCGATGCAGCATGGAGATAGCGGTATGCGTGCCTGAAATTCTCTTTGATTTTATTGCTTACTCGTATAATGTCGTTTTTGGATTCCCGGATGCCTTCCGTCTTCCAGTACTGCCCCAGATTTATTATTTCATCGACTGCACCGGGGTAGACCGGATCAACAATATGCGGGGCTGTGCCGTCGATTACGGCTACCGAAAGCTTTGGGATCACAACGCCGTCAAGGCTGTTGTTATCGCTTGAGCAATGCATGAACTCGATGTCGTATCCTTGCCTGGCAAGTTCAAGGCCGATTTTTTTCATCAGGGTGCTTTTGCCTGTTCCCGGGCCTCCCTTCAGTACAAAGATCCTGTTCGCCTGCTGACTGTCGATAACGTACCTGTAATAGCTGAAAAAACCAAGGGGAGTATTTCCACCCGGATACATATGTCTTATGTTGCCTTCGGCCATATAAAACCTCCATCTGCTAAGCGGTGACAGGGACAAAAAAGTCTGGAACAAATCAAAGCCCATGCTTCCGCAAGCCCAATATACACGCCTTATAGTATATTCTGAAGGTTTTATTCTTATGAGTAAAAATTATTACAGCCTGTATCCAAGCCTTTTTGAAATATTCAAAACGGTTTCACGGACAATGCTTCCGTTTGACTCATCATCTTCTGCCGAAAGGATAGTGTTTGAGCCTGAAACGCTGACTGCAGCGATCACCTTGCCTCTGTAGTCGAACACAGGGGAGGCCAGGCATCTTATTCCTTCATCATGCTCCTCATCGTCAACCGACCAGCCTTTTGATCTTACTGACCGTACCTGCCTGATCAGTTCTTCCTTATTGGTTATGGTACGATCAGTGAACCTTTTGAAACTGCATTTCGAAACGATAGCCTCGAGTTCGGGCTGTTTTTCGATATATCCTCTTTCACCCATTGTGGCCAGTATACGATGCACGGTGCTTTTATGAAGTCCCAGTCTGTTTCCGATTTCGGAAACTCCAAGCCCTTCACTCTCAAAGGCAAGAAGCTCAAGTATATCAAGGGCTCTGTCTATGACTTGTATGCTTTGGGATTAACGTATGAAATATTTTTTATCAATACTCGTTTATGTAAAAGTCACAATCAAACCCGGAACACCGCGCTATCTATTAGTCACATAAAAACTTTTTTGGAAAGCGATTATGAAGTATAATTATCTATATTGCATTGATACATTTCTGCAAAAAAAGAAGGATGGACTGAAAAATGGCTGTAAGAAGGGTTTATGTCGAAAAAAAGCCGGGCTTTGATATAGAAGCCTCCGGACTCTGCATGGATATCAGAGAGAACCTTGGCATAAAGGGTTTAGAAAAGGTAAGGATCCTTCAGCGCTATGATGTTGAAGGAATAACCGAAAGCGATTATGAAAAAGCAAAAATAACGGTTTTTTCTGAACCCCCTGTTGATATCGTATACGAAGAGAATCTCACAATACCTGAAAATGACCGGATCTTTGCCATTGAATTCCTTCCCGGTCAATATGACCAGAGAGCCGACTCGGCGGCCCAGTGCATACAGATGATAATTCATGGCGAGAGGCCGGAAATAAGAGTGGCCAAGGTTATCGTTCTGTCGGGGGATATTACCGACGAGGATTACAAAAAGATACAGGATCTTGTTATAAACCCCATCGAAACCCGGCTTGCAGCATTGGAAAAACCTAAGACTCTGAAAGAGGAGTATCCGGTTCCGGCCGAGGTCAAAAAAGTCGAAGGATTCATCGAAATGCAGCCTGAACAGATTAAAACCCTGCATGATGAGATGTCTTTCGCAATGTCTCCGGAAGATCTGATGTTCTGCCAGGAATATTTCAGGGATGTTGAACATCGAGATCCGACCGTTACCGAGCTTCGCATGATAGACACATACTGGTCCGATCATTGCCGTCATACAACGTTCCTGACCAAAATAGAAGATGTGGAGTTCGGCGAGAATCCCGTTTCTGATAAAATCAGGGAAGTTTACGGCAAATATGTTGATGTCAGAAAAAAGATCTATACAGATAAAATCAAAGATATCAGCCTGATGGATATCGCGACTCTGGCCATGAAATATTTAAAGTCCACCGGCGATCTTGACAATCTTGATGAATCTGATGAAATCAATGCCTGCAGTATCATTGTAAATGCCATAGTAGATGACAAGCCTGAAGAATGGCTGGTCATGTTCAAGAATGAAACCCACAATCATCCAACTGAAATAGAGCCGTTTGGCGGAGCCGCCACATGCCTGGGGGGAGCTATAAGGGATCCTCTATCGGGACGATCCTATGTTTACCAGGCAATGCGTGTCACCGGCTCGGGCGATCCGAGGACACCGCTTTCTGAGACCCTGCCCGGAAAACTGCCGCAAAGAGTGATAACCACCAGGGCTGCTCACGGATACAGCTCCTATGGCAATCAGATAGGACTTGCCACAGGAATGGTCGCTGAAGTTTACCATGAAGACTATGTGGCAAAGAGAATGGAGATAGGCGCGGTGGTAGGAGCGGCTCCGAGGAGCAATGTGGTAAGAAGGAGCCCAGAGGCGGGGGATATCATAATCCTGCTGGGCGGACGCACAGGCCGTGACGGCTGCGGAGGAGCAACAGGGTCTTCCAAGGAACACACCGAGGATTCTCTTTTAACTTGCGGAGCCGAAGTGCAGAAGGGCAATCCGCCCACCGAGAGAAAGATCCAGCGCCTGTTCAGGAAGCCCTCAGTCGCACGAATGATCAAGAAATGCAACGATTTTGGCGCAGGCGGCGTATCTGTAGCCATCGGAGAGCTTGCCGACGGGCTCGATATAAATCTTGACGCCATACCGAAAAAATATGAGGGACTTGACGGAACCGAACTTGCTATTTCCGAATCACAGGAAAGAATGGCCGTCGTGGTCTCGCCTGAAAATGTGAACAGATTTATTGAAGAAGCCAGAAAAGAAAATCTCGAGGCAACAAAGGTCGCTGTGGTAAATGACTCCGGACGCCTTAAGATGAGCTGGCGAGGGAAGACCATAGTTGATATAAGCCGGGACTTTTTAAATACGAATGGTGTCAAGCAAAGAACCAAAATTAAGGTAAACGGAGCTGAAATGTCGGGAAGTGTACTTGATAAGCTGCCGCAGGAGATAGAAGAATTGCGCAGCAGTCCCCTGGAAGCATGGAAGAGAAACCTCCAGAGATTGAATGTCTGCAGCCAGAAGGGCCTTGTAGAACGCTTCGACAGCACCATTGGCGGCGGCACGGTACAGATGCCCTTCGGAGGCAGGTATCAGCTTACACCCACCGAAGGGATGATCGCAAAGCTGCCGGTTGAAAACGGTAACACTATCACAGGAACAATAATGACATTCGGATATAATCCGGACGTTTCAAAATGGAGCCCGTTCCATGGAGCTGTTTACGCGATCGTGGAATCACTGGCAAGGCTGGTGGCCATGGGAGGAAACTATAAAAAGGCAAGACTAACCCTCCAGGAATATTTCGAAAAGCTGGGCAGCGATCCTGAAAAATGGGGCAAGCCTTTTTCAGCGCTGATGGGAGCATTCTATACCCAATATTCACTGAAGGTTCCCGCAATAGGCGGAAAGGACAGCATGTCAGGTACATTCAGGGACATGAATGTTCCTCCTACTCTGGTATCATTCGCCCTTGCTCCCACCGATGTGACCTTTGCGGTTTCACCCGAGTTCAAAAAGGCCGGAAGCTCAGTCGTGCTTGTTTCAGTCAAAAAGGATGATCTGAGGCTTCCTGATTTTGTATCTCTGGACTCGGTTTATACCAGGGTCAATGAACTGATCAGAAAAAGAGAGATATTGTCCGCATCCTCGATAAAAGCAGGAGGCCTGGCCGAGACCATCAGCAAGATGTGCTTCGGAAACGGCATCGGTGTCAGGCTTGAGGACATCGGATTCGATCGCCTCTTTATGCTGGATTATGGCTCACTGGTAGTAGAGGTCGAGGGTGGCAGGGATATAGCACGATTGTTTGAAGGAATCGATCACGCATTGATCGGAACAACCACCTCTGAACCGGTCATCATGACGAGCTGGGGAGAAATGCAGTTGGATGAACTGATCGCTGCATGGATGGAGCCCCTTGAAAAAATATTCCCGACTAAGACCGACGGTGATGCAGGTCATGTTGAAGCAATAAGTTATAATGCCGGAGGAAGGAAAAAGGGCAGCGTCAAAACAGCAAGGCCGAGAGTCTTTATTCCGGTATTCCCGGGAACAAACTGCGAGTATGACCTGAAGCGCAAATTTGAAGAGGCCGGTGCCTTAACAGAGATCCTGGTGTTGAGAAATCTGACGGCGATAGAAATCGAAGAATCGATCGCCGAGATGAAAAAATGCATAGATCAGAGCAATATTATAATGATCCCCGGCGGGTTCAGCGCCGGTGATGAGCCTGACGGATCAGGCAAGTTCATTGCCACTGTTTTCAGGAATCCTTATCTGACAGAGGCGGTCATGAACCTTCTGAATAAGCGTGATGGTCTTATACTGGGAATATGTAACGGTTTCCAGGCTCTCGTAAAGCTGGGGCTTCTGCCATATGGCGAGATAAGGCCATTGGATGAAACCTGTCCGACCCTCACATTCAATACCATCGGACGGCATGTCTCCACCCTGGTCCGGACAAGAGTGGCCTCGAACCTGTCGCCATGGCTTTCAAAGGTACAGGTGGGAGAGGTTTATACTGTCGCAGTTTCACACGGAGAAGGAAGATTCGTGGCCAGCGGGCCAGTTCTGCAGGAGCTTGTGGAGTCCGGGCAGATCGCTACACAGTATGTTGATCCTGACGGAAATCCGACTATGGATATACGCTATAATCCAAATGGATCGGTAATGGCCATCGAAGGCATCACCAGCAGGGATGGCAGGATCTTTGGGAAAATGGCGCATGATGAGCGATTTACTCCCCATGCCTACATGAACGTACCGGGCAAAAAGGATCAGAAAATATTCGAATCCGGAGTCTCGTATTTCCTTTAAGAATGAGTATAGGGGACGGACACTTTGACTCATTGTCAATATCATCCGGAGCGAAGAGAATGACCTATAAGATCTTTCACTCCGCTTCGTTTTGATCAGGGCTCAGAAACATACTTGTACAGTATTAGCTTATATAATATATGAGAAATATAAACAGCTTCATAAGGAGACATCATATGTTCGTGCAGCCTGGGTCTCACTGTTCTATAAACATTACGCGGCAGCATAAAGTAAGGTTGAGAGGAAAACCTGCTTTATTGCTTGCCGTTTGTTTATTGTCAGGTTTTCTGGCATCATGCGGGAGATTTGCTGTGGAGGGGTATATGTCTCGGGACAATGATACTGCCGGATATAATGAAATGAATGAGGACCCGGAGACTACTTACGGCCTTAATGATCCTGTTGAAATATCATATCCGGAACACGAACCTACCGATACACCTGAACCTGAACACCAACAAGGACAGGAAGTGACACCGGACACAGAAGGTATCAATACTCCCGAACCTTCGGTTACTGCTATGCCTTCAGAAACACCTGAACCCGAAGTTACTCCTGATCCGGCCCCGACCTCTGCACCTGCACCAAAACCATCATCAACACATGATCCAAAGACTGCTGTCACACCTGCTCCGACAGCACCTCCCGAAACGCTGAAGGGCGCTGTAAACCCTTATGTCCCTTATACCTACGATCAGATGAGAGAAGACTGTCTGGAGCTTGAAGCTCTTTATCCTGATATAATATCGCTGGACACGGCAGGCCGGTCTGTCGAAGGCAGAGACCTTACTCTCATTAAGCTTGGAAAGGGAGATAAGAAGATCATCCTGTGCGGCTCCCATCACGCCAGGGAATACATTTCAAGCACATACCTTATGAAAATGACCGAGGAGTACGCAAAAGCATATTACGGTTCGGGCAGTTTCGGAAATTACGATGTAAGAAACATTCTCGATCAGATATGCATTTACATCGTCCCTATGGTGAATCCTGACGGAGTCAATCTTGTTATCAACGGAATTGAAGCTGTGGGCGATAAAGAGGCGGTAACAGCTATGGCCATGCTAAGAAATACTTACAGGGAGTGGAAGGCAAACATCAACGGGGTCGATCTGAACCGCCAGTATCCCGCCGAATGGGAAAAGAAATATGATGAGGTGGGAAGACCTGCATCAGAGAGCTTCAAAGGCGAATCCTCCGCTACTGAGCCCGAGGTGAAGGCAATGATGGAGCTGTCAAAGGCCAATGTTTTCATTCTGGCTGCCTCCTTCCATACAAAAGGAAATGTCATATACTGGGCCGACAGGGCTACGGTGGACCTGATCCCGGGTGTGAAAGACCTGGCCAAAAGACTTTCGAAGCTTACGAAATATTCATTGATGCCGGTTTCGGAAGATCCCAGGATATATGCCGCCGGATATGAGAACTGGTTCCGGCTTGAGTTCCTGCGCCCGGCGTTTTGTATAGAACTGACTCCGTACAATAATACTGATGTGCCCCATAACGATAAAAAGTTCGATGATCTGGTATGGAAGAATGCAAAATATATAGGCTTGTTCCTGGCTGAAGAAGCCATCAATAATTCCTGGGGATTGTAGACTTTATAGATTTTATTAATTATAATGGACATGCGAAAAAATATATTGCTGATGGATTTATGCTTTGAGATTATATTTCTCCTGGATTTCAGGAAATAATTCCACTGTGATGAACAGGCCGAAAACAGGCGAGGCATTTGTCCGGCCAGAAATATACGAGGAGCGAAGCAAATGAACAGATACTATAGAAAAAAAAGAAGATTCAATCCGGTTAAATTTTTAACTTTTCTTATACTGATCGCAATTACAGCAGCCGGCATAACTTTCGCTATTAAAGGAAAGCTTCCTTTTTCATCAGATAATCTGAAGACATCAAAAAACCCGTCTCCGACTGCAACTCCGGCTGCAACTCCCGATTCTGAGGATGTCATGCTTCCTGAAACGCCCACTCCTGAACCGACCCCGTGGCCGACTCCCGAGCCCATGCCTGAGGAAAGCACCGACCGGGCAGTTCTCGATGTTTCCTGGGAAGATCCGGCCATTTTCACAGGAGCAATGGCATATGACGACAGGAGCAAAACCTTCTACAAGAGCGACGGAACAACGATGGATTACTGGGTCTTTGAAAACAACCTGCCTGTCGAATATATCCCCAAGGATGAGATAATATTCGGAAGGCCGGAGGAATACTCCGACCTTAAAGGTATAACTGCATTCAGGGGCAATCATTACAGAGATACGGCCTCATATGGCACCAGGACCATAAACGAGAAGAAGCTTGAAATAGTATGGTCCTACAACATCGGCGCAATAAAAGCCGAAAACAGCTTCTGGCCGGGGACAGGCTGGACAGGCCAGCCTCTTCTGGTGAACTGGCCTGAAGACGTTCGGAAGATGATGAATATCGATGACCAGTATAAGGACAAGGATCTTGTCGAGGTTATTTATCCAACACTGGACGGTAATATCTATTTCCTTGATCTTGAGACCGGAAAGCCTACCAGGGATAAGATCAACGTTGGTTTTCCCATGAAGGGAACGGGAATGGTAGACCCGAGGGGATATCCCATTCTCTATGTAGGTATGGGCCTCAATGAGAACGGTGACATAATAACCGAGTTCAAATACAAGATATTCAGCCTCATCGACCAGACGCTGATGTATGACATCATGGGCCGTGATCCTGTTGCCTTCAGGAAATGGGGAGCTTTCGACTCCTCGGCGATCGTGGACAAAAAAACAGACACCCTTATTGAAGCCGGCGAGAACGGTCTGGTTTACAGAGTCAAGCTCAATACCAGGTTCGACCGCGAAGCGGGCACCATTTCCATAGCGCCGCAGCTGACAAAATACAGGTACAAGGATTCCACGAATGTTGAGCTGGGTATAGAAAACTCGCCTGCCTATTACAAAAATTATATGTATTTCTGTGACAACGGCGGCATTTTCCAATGCCTTGACCTGAATACCATGAAACCGGTATGGACGTATGATGTGGGAGATGACACAGACTCCTCACCTGTTATAGAAGAAACCGATGAAGGGGTTTTCGTCTATACCGCCAATCAGGTGGACAAAAGGAGCCAGAAAAGCAAAAGCCGGGAGGACGCCAATATACGCAAATTCAATGCCCTTACCGGAGAACTCATATGGCAGAAGGATTACAGCTGCGTGTACAATTATTACATCAACGGAGGAGCACTGGGAACGCCACTATTGGGAAAAGACGATATCAGTGATATAATTATTTTTAACATATGCTTTACCGGTTCGGCTCAGGATGGTATTCTTGTTGCACTGGACAAAAAAACCGGAGAAGAGGTATGGAAGAGACAGCTTAATGCCTACAGCTGGTGTTCGCCTGTTGCCGTCAGGAGCTCTGAAGGCAAAACCTATGGTCTTTTCACCGATTTCAGCGGACTTCTGCATCTGTTCGATCCCAAAACCGGCAGAGATCTTGATACCATAAGTCTGGGGGCCAATATAGAATCATCTCCGGCAGTTTATGACGATATGATCGTTGTTGGGTCCTATGCACAGAAAATATTCGGTATAAAGCTGAAGTAGCGGACGGCTCTGTTGCATCCTGAAAGAAAACGGATGGGATTTTATCCCTTAAGTCATTCTGAGCGCAGCGAAGTAATCTTATCAGCTGATAATACTGGTTTGCAAATTCTTTATTTTGCTTGTGAAATATACGGAGGAATTTTTATGAGTAATCGCAGAAACAGTCAATCGAATAAATTAGTTACAGTGGTGATACTTTTGGCTGTAACTCTGGTCGTATTATTAGGCCTTTTGATATTCCAGGGGAAACTGGACCCCAATGTTGCCCAGAATTCGCCCACCCCCTCGCAGGGTACTTCACCTTCACCATCGGTATCAGCGACGCCGGAGCAGACACCCGAGCCTACACCCACACCTGAACCGACCCCTCCGCCCGAGATAACCGATCCCGCTCAGCTGGTCCTGGATATTACTGAGCTGCCTTCCTATGTAAGCAGTACCAAAGTTTCCGAAGGAACATACCAGAAAAAATTCAGTAACGGCGGAGTTATTACATACTCCGTTTATCAGAATGGTAAAAAGGTGGACTACAAACCTGATTATATTCTGGCTTTTCCGAGGGCCAAAGCCTATACCGAACAGAAGGGCGTGACCACCTTCAGAGGCAATAACTACCGTGATTTTGCCGCTTACGGAACGCGCGACGTAAAAGAGAAAAAGCTTGAAATAATCTGGGAGCATGAAACCGGAGCAATAAGCGCCCATAACAGCTACTGGCCGGGCTCGGGCTGGACAGGCCAGCCAATAATAATCAACTGGCCCAAGGAAACAGTAAACGTTATGAATGTCAAAGAGGAATTTAAGAATAATGACCTTACCGAAGTGATCTATCCTATTCTGGATGGAAATATATACTTTTTGGATCTTAAAACAGGAAAACCTACCCGCGATAAAATAAAGCTTGGCTATTCGATCAAGGGAACTGGCATGGTCGATCCCCGCGGCTATCCTCTTTTCTATACCGGAATGGGATTGAACGAAAACAACGGGAAATATACTGACTTCAAATACAGGATCTACAGCCTTATAGATCAGAAAGAGATATTCAGTATCATGGGAAAAGATCCTTTATCCTACAGAGGTTCATGGGGAGCATTCGACTCATCGGGCATATTGAGCAAGGAAACCGACACATTGATCAATGTGGGTGAAAACGGTCTTATATATAAGACTAAGCTCAACACAAAATATGACGAGTCTACCGGAACTCTGTCCATTTCTCCTGAAGTGACGAAGTTCCAGTACAAATCCTCCTATAACAGTCCCGGAGCCGATTATGGCATCGAAAATTCACCCGCGATCTACAGGAACCTCATGTATACCGTGGATAACGGAGGAACACTTCTCTGCCTCGATATAAACAATCTGGAGCCGGTATGGATGTATGATGTGGGAGATGATACCGACAGCACCATAGTTATAGAGGAAGAAGAGGATGGAGTATTCATCTATACTGCAAATGAAGTCGACAAGCGCTGTGCTAACGGCAAAGCAAGCAAAGCCGATGCAAACATACGCAAGTTCAACGCTCTTACAGGAGAACTGATATGGCAAAGGGATTACACTTGTTATTACCGTTCAGGCATCAACGGCGGCGTTCTGGGAACACCTCTGCTCGGCAAGGATGATATAGCCGACAGGATCATTTTCCCTGTTTGCTTCACCGGAAGCCAGATGGATGGAAAGCTGGTGGCTCTGGACAAGAAGACAGGTGAAGAAATTTGGGTACGTCAGCTCGATAATTACAGCTGGAGCTCACCTGTGGCAATAAAGGGTGACGATGGGAAAACCTATGCGCTTTTATGCGGATATGACGGTTTCATGAGATTGTTCGACCCCATGACAGGCGAAGACCTGGACAAGGTATCGCTGGGAGTGAACATCGAAAGCTCGCCTTCGGTATATGATGATATCGCCGTTGTCGGCTCCTACGCAAAGAAAATCTTCGGCGTAAGGATAAAATAATAATCACTTCTGACATATTGAATGATAAAGTGCAGCAGCGGCAAATCTCCCGCTACTGCACTTTTTTGATCAATGCGAACTACATCGGCATGTCATTCTGAGGAACGAAGCGACGAAGAATCTATTATTAGATCCTTCGCTTCGCTCAGGATGACATAGCAGGGTTACGTAGCCCGTAGCCAAGCACTAAGGATGAGCTACAAGATACAGGACTTTCACGGCCTTGTACACATTCCTCATATAATGATGCATAAGGTATTTATCATGAAAGGATGATGCATCATGCAATTTTATTATGGGGAAAAAAATCTCCTTCGTGCATTGGATGAAACAGAATTCTGGAAACACCAGGAAGCCGAACATACTGTGGTGATTCGCCAGATCGAGCCAAATCTTGAGCAAATGTTCGTTATGCAGCTTCAGCAATATGAGCTGTCATTCAACCAGGCAAAGGGCAATACGGTAAAATACATCGAAACTCTTGCAAGATCCAGAGGAAATATAAGCCGCAGCATGCTTCAGGAACTGGTCCGATTCCTTGAAAAGGCCATTGATCAAAGCAAGCAGTTTATAATACTTCTGGATCAGATTTTGTCTGAAAGCAATGCAGTCAAAAACAATCCGGTAGCCCCGGTAGTAATAAACCACATCCGCAGGGAATCCGAATATTTCATAGGTATTATGCAGGCAGTGCTCGATTATGCGAACAGATCATACTGATATAAAATCCTTTGCTTTTTTTAATTCAGCCTGAGTCCAGCTTTAACTTAGCTGGATTTACTTTTTTTATTAAAGGTAATAATATTGATATTGTTCAGCGGAAGAAGCGTCCGAATCAAATGAAAAATCCGGGTGATTGGAGCAGTTGGATTAAAAATCTTATAACACGCATAGCCATCGAATAAGATCTTTCGCTGTGCTAAGAATGACAATAATGGAGCGATTTTTTACTGCTCCGGCCCGGTATCCAAATTTAATTTGACATGGAAAAGCCGCTGTGCTACAATATAACGGCAACCGCACGAAAAAGGGCAATAAATCAGCAATGTGTCAAAATGCACTTGCTGTCCCTTATAGGCGAGATTGGTTGGAGGAGGTGCGATTTTATGTACGCGGTCATCGAGACAGGAGGCAAGCAGTACAAGGTTCAGGAAGGCGATGTTGTCTTTGTCGAGAAGCTTTCTGCTTCTGAAGGAGAAGTATATACCTTTGACAAAGTACTTGCTGTTTCCAAAGAAGGCGGGCTCGTAACAGGCAATCCTGTTGACGGAGCTACCGTTACTGCTAAAGTACTCGGCCATGGCAAGGATAAGAAGATCATAGTCTTCAAGTACAAGCCCAAGAAAGGCGAGCGCAAAAAGCAGGGTCACAGACAGCCATATACAAAGGTGCAGATCGAAAAGATCAACGCTTAAGTGTCATGATCAAAGCAGTATTTTACCGCTTGAAAAATGGCGATATCAAAGGTTTCGATATCAATGGCCATGCAGGGGCCGCCAAAAAGGGAGAGTATGATATGATCTGCGCAGCCGTTTCGGCTGTGGGGTACACGACTCTCGGAGGTTTGGATGAGCTCTGCGGGATCAATACCTACAAAGAATCTGACGGAAGACTTGAAATGGAATTGCCTGCAGATACCGCACCCGAGATTTGGGCCATAGCCCAGACCATACTGAAAACGATGGTAATAGGGCTTAAACAGATTGAAAATCAATACCACCAACATATAAAAGTAAGTTTTAAGGAGGTGTAGCCATGCTCAGAATCAATTTGCAGTTGTTCGCCCACAAAAAAGGAATGGGAAGCACAAAAAACGGTCGCGACAGTGAATCCAAAAGACTTGGTGTTAAGAGAGGCGACGGTCAGTTTGTACTGGCAGGCAATATCCTGGTAAGGCAGAGGGGCACCAAAATTCATCCCGGAAACAATGTTGGAATAGGCAGTGACGATACACTGTTTGCTCTCATAGACGGAAAGGTGAAGTTTGAAAGGCTCGACAAGAAAAGAAAAAAGGTAAGTGTTTATTCTGCTTAAAAACAGCAAATAATAAAACCTGAATGAGGGTTTTATTTAAGCTGTTCTTTATGGTATAGTTATACTGGAATAGTAAGGGACGAAGCTATCGTCCTTTTTCTTTTCTGAAGAGAGGTTATATTAAAAGATAACAGGTTGAAGGAGGGAAAGCGGCCCAGGCCGTTTCTGTCTTGCTATACGGTATGCCGGGCGCGGCACAGGTATGTTTGTTGATTTTGCTGAGATTTATATCAAAGCCGGAGACGGCGGAAACGGAGCTGTCTCTTTCAGACGTGAAAAATATATTCCCAACGGAGGTCCGGATGGGGGCGACGGGGGTGATGGAGGCAACGTTGTTTTTGTCGCCGACCCAGGTTTGAGGACTCTGATGGATTTCCGTTATAAGAGAAAGTATATCGCCGAGAGGGGAGAAAACGGCGGGAATCGTAATAAAAGCGGTAGAAAAGGAGCTGACCTCATTGTTAAGGTTCCTATGGGGACCATTGTAAAGGACAAGGAAACAGGCCGCATCATTGCCGACATATCCCGGGAAGACCAGAAGGTCATCATTGCCCGCGGCGGGCGGGGTGGCGCGGGGAACCAGCATTTCGCAACTCCTACCAGGCAGGTCCCCAATTTTGCCCGGAGCGGAAGCCCAGGCGAGGAAATCACGGCAATACTGGAACTTAAACTGATTGCCGATGTTGGCCTGCTTGGATACCCGAATGTGGGGAAATCCACGCTGCTTTCAATGGTATCGTCTGCACGGCCCAAAATCGCCAATTACCATTTCACGACCCTGTCCCCGAATCTTGGCGTGGTTTCGCTTGGCGAAGGAGAAAGCTTTGTTCTTGCAGATATCCCGGGCCTGATCGAAGGAGCCCATGAGGGCGCGGGGCTCGGGCACAAGTTCTTGAGGCATGTGGAGAGGACTAAGCTGCTCATCCATGTGATCGACATAGCAGAAACCGACGGACGCGACGCATTTGCGGATTTCGATGTAATAAACAGAGAGCTTGAGCTTTACAATCCCGAGCTTGCAAAACGTCCTCAAATAATAGCCGCGAACAAGACTGATGCCCTGCAGGATACCGAAAAACTGGACAGGTTCAGGACCGAAATGGAGAGCCGGGGTTATAAGGTGTTCAGTATTTCAGCTGCCACAGGACAAGGTGTGAATGAGCTGATGAGATACACATACGAGCTTTTGAAGACGCTTCCT
This sequence comes from Clostridiaceae bacterium, assembly GCA_012840245.1. GTDB lineage: Bacteria > Bacillota > Clostridia > DSM-8532 > DSM-8532 > DTU059. The sequence goes on along the minus strand of DULR01000063.1, from coordinate 45,505 downwards.
GAGATCGTTCTTTTCGACCCTGAGCAGGAAGTGGAAATAACTGTGCAAAGCAATGAACCACCATTTACGGTAAGACGCGAAAATGAGGTTTATGTGGTAGAAGGTCCATGGGTGACCAAATTGCTCGGTTCTGTCAATCTCAATGACAGGGAATCCCTGCAGTATTTCCAGCGTTCCATCAAAAACATGGGCGTTATCGAGGCCCTTGAAGAAAAAGGCATCAAAGAAGGAGACACTGTCAGGATGGGCGATTTTGAATTCGATTATATACCATAGGTGAGCAATATGATTACAGGAAAACAGAGAAGTTATTTAAGAAGTCTGGCGAACAATATTCCGGCCATATTTCAGATAGGGAAAAACGGAATAGATGAAAATGTTCTGCGCCAGTTCGAGGATGCTCTGGAGGCACGTGAGCTGGTCAAGGCAAGTGTGCTTAAAAACTCGACATATACGGCAAGAGAGGCCTGTGAAGAGATCGCTCAGACAATCGGTGCCGAAATAGTGTCAGTAATGGGGAATAAATTCGTCCTTTATAAGGAATCCATAAATAATAAGGTGATAGAACTGCCGAAAAGCAAGGGAGCGAAGACATGATTTGGTTTGGGCCTGCGGGAAACTCAGACAGCTTTTATGATCAGGGTTTTTCGCATTCTTGGCAGATGCCCCGATGGCTCAGCGATATGGGGCTCAATGCATATGAATATCAGTGCAACAAGGGAGTAAACTTAAAGGACGAGACCGCCGAAGAAATAGGAGAAAAGGCCAGACAATTCAATATCCGGCTCAGTGTCCATGCGCCGTACTATATCAATCTCTCGAGCACTGAAAAAGAGAAAAGGGAAAACTCGGTCAAATACATTCTGGATACCCTGAGAATAGCCAAAATAATGGGTGCTGGCCGTATCGTCGTTCATCCTGGATATGTGTCGGGGATAACACGCAAAACAGCTGTTGAGCTTGCTTTGGCAACTCTGAGAGAGGCTGTAATCCAGGCCGATGATCAGGGCCTTTCAGACGTAACCATTTGTCCTGAAGTTTTAGGAAAGCACAACCAGCTTGGCAATCTCGAGGAAGTCATGGAACTGTGTTGTCTGGACAAAAGACTCATTCCATGCATCGACTTTGCTCATCTGCATTCACTTACACAGGGAGGAATGAACACCGAGGAGGATTTCGAAAAAGTTTTCCTGACTGTTGAAAAGCATCTGGGAAAAGCCAGACTGAAGAATGTCCATATACATTTCAGCCGTGTGGAGTTTGGAAAAGGGGGAGAAAAAAAGCACTGGTCCTATTCTGACATAAATTATGGACCTGATTTCGACCCTCTTGCAAGAACGATCATAAAGCTTGGCCTGGAACCAGTGGTGATATGCGAATCCAGGGGCACCATGGCTGAAGACGCACTGGCTTTGAAAAATATATATTATCACGAAGCTGCGAAGCTTCTATGAAGGCTGTAGCCTGAAATGTTCCGTCGAACTGCCGCGAGAAACCTTGCACCCGACTTGAAAGAACTTGAACTGATAAACCAGAAGAACCGTCCCTCTGGTCCAGAACAGCATGCCTTAGATCAATTTAAAAGACGGCCGTTCACTTCTTAAAACAGTTTTATGATCACTGCTATCAAAAGGCTTAAAATTATGGGGAACATGATCAGCATGAGGTTCATCACCGACAGGGCGAAGGTATCCTTCTTGGTCTGGAGCTTAAAGAAAGCCCTGACGTTCGAATAAACCTTGACTGCAGGCAATAATGCCAGCAGGGATATGACGGGAAGATACCCAAGTACAACGCATGATATGATATCCAGATAAGTAAGAGCATAAATGGCTGCGAACAGAATCAGAGCTTTTTCCCTGCCTATCTGGATGGGAAGTGTATAACGCCTGTTCGTAAAATCATCCTCAACATCGCAGATATTATTGGCCAGCATTATATTTGCTATGCAAAAGACTGCAGGCAGGGATGAAAGGAAGATCGGCAGAACGAGCGTCCAGTCCAACGTGAAAACAACTCTCTCTTCTGTGAGTGCAAGAGTTATAGGATACTGGTCATAAATCGATGCATGCACTACCAAAAACGGTATAAAGAAGCCCATGAACAATCCTGAGAAAACCTCTCCGAAAGGTGTGCGCGAAATGGGCAGAGGACCTGCAGAGTACAGGATCCCTACTGCAAAGCAGAGCATGCCAAGTACCAGCAGCCATATATCGCTTCTTAAAAATGTCAATATCCCGAATATCGAGGCGATAATGAACAAGGTGATGATCGTGATCAGTACTGTGCTTTCCTTAAGCTTGTACTGCCCTATGGCATTATGGACCTCATAATTGTAGCCTTCTCTTTTTATAGCCCTTTTATAATCCTTGTAATTGTTCAAAGCTGTCGTGAACATGTCGAAGCAGAGCATGGATATAAAGAAAAACAGGACCGTCAGAACATTCAGAGTTCCATATCTGTAAACAGTGTATAGGATACCGAAAGCGAAAGGTGTCACGCTTGCGATCTTTGTCTGGATTTCAACAAGTTTCAAAAAGCTTTTGACATGCATATACATTTTCACCCGATAAATATAATATACTTACTGAGCTTCAGCCTGCAACTCCAATTTTAATCAATAATTCAGCATAAAAGCACACGGCAAAATTATACCCAATTTCTTGATGGTTTCTGCCAAATCGGATAAAATGGTTGTGATGGTTGTAAAGATGGCTTTTAAAGCCCGGATTATCTGAAAATGAAAGGGGCATAAATAATGATAAAGATCAGAGTGATCAACGGTCCCAATCTCAACCTTTTGGGGACGAGAGAGCCTGAAATATATGGCACCCTGAGCCTGCAGGATATTCAGAAAAGACTGGAAGAGGAAGCGGCCGGTTACGGTATCGAGCTGGATTTTTTCCAGTCAAACCATGAAGGGGATATCATCGACAAAATACACGATGCCCGTGCGGCAGGCTTCAGCGGGATTATTATAAATCCGGGAGCTTTCACCCATTACAGCTATGCTATACGTGATGCGATCAGCTCGGTGGGGCTGCCGGTCATTGAAGTGCACCTTTCCAATCTCCACGCAAGGGAGGAATTCAGGTCCAGGTCGGTGATCGCTCCTGTCTGCAAAGGGCAGATATGCGGTCTGGGAGCAGACGGATACTCAGCAGCGCTTTATGTGCTGCAAAGAAGGTTACAGTCATAAAAGAGTTGCCCGAAAGGAAGTAATATAATGAATAAAAGACTTCAAAAAGCAAGAAAGCTTATAAAAGAAAAAAACCTTGATGCAATTATAATCGTCGGAAGGCCGAATACGATCTATAATTCCGGCTTTACCGGCTCTACATCGGTCCTTTTGATAGGTCTTGAAAAAGCATGGCTCGTTGTTGACTTCAGATATACCATACAGGCAAAGGAGCAAGCCTTTGAGGGCATCGAGGTAGTTGAGCAGCAGGAGAGCTTTTATAAAACCATTAATGGGCTGATTTCCGATAATTCCATAGGGAACATCGGTTTTGAAGGAAACGTGCTGACATTTTCGGAGTACCAGAAGATGAAGATCAGCCTTACCAAAGCGAAAAGCCTTGTTAATCTTGAAGGGTCGATAGATATGCTCAGGCTCATCAAGGACAGCGAAGAGATCGAATGCATTCAGCAGGCTGTGCTTTTGGGAGACAGGGTTTTCGACCATATCGTAAAATTCATAAAACCGGGAATGAAAGAAACCGAGGTAGCAGCAGAGATCGAATATATGATGAAGAAACTGGGCGCCAGGGGACCATCTTTTGAAACCATAGTGGCTGCCGGCCACAGGTCGGCAATGTGCCACGGCACTGCGACAGACAACATAATCAAAGCCGGAGATGCTGTGGTCCTCGATTTTGGGTTAATTTACCGCAATTATTGTTCTGATATGACGAGAACAATATTTATAGGTGAGCCTGATAAAGAACTGAAAAAGATTTATGATATAGTAAGAAAGGCTCAGGAAGCCGCTCTTTCGGGCATCGTATCGGGCATGAAAGCATCCGATGCAGATAAGATCGCCAGAGATATCATAACTGAAGCAGGTTTCGGAGATGCATTCGGCCATAGCCTCGGACATGGTGTCGGCGTGGAGATCCATGAAGAGCCCCGGTTGTCGGCAAAGAGCGAGGATATACTGACAGACGGCATGGTATTTTCTGTAGAACCCGGGATCTATGTGGAAGGACTAGGTGGGGTAAGAATAGAAGATATGGTGGTGCTGGAAGGCGGAAGACCGAGAAATTTCACGACCAGTATCAAAGATATGATTATTGTCTAATTTATTCTTGCATACATAAACATTATGCCTTAATATTAGAAGGTAAGAATTTTACCGAATTTTTGTAAGAGAGGTTAGCAAATTATGGTAGTAGCTGGCGATTTTAAAAATGGCGTAACTTTCGAAATGGACGGGCAGGTTTATCAGATCATTGAATTCCAGCATGTCAAGCCCGGAAAAGGCGCTGCTTTTGTAAGAGCGAAGATACGAAATGTTATAACAGGCGCAACAATTGAACGTACGTTCAACCCTACCGACAAGTTCGAGAAGGCTCAGATAAGCAGAAGGGATATGGAATATCTTTATAATGACGGTGATCTGGCATATTTCATGGACACTGAGACTTATGAACAGCTTCCTATAAACATGTCTCAAATCAAGGATTCTCTTGTTTTCGTAAAAGAAAACATGGTATGCAAGATCCTTTCATATAAGGATAATGTTATCGGCATTGAGCCCCCCATGTTTGTCGAGCTTGAAGTAACACACACTGAGCCAGGATTTAAGGGAGATACCGCTACCGGCGCAACTAAACCCGCTATCGTTGAGACCGGTGCTCAGGTCAAGGTTCCCCTGTTCATCAACCAGGGCGACAAGATCCGTATCGACACACGTACAGGCGAGTATCTGGAAAGAGCGTAGTCTGTCGGTCACTCAGAGCATCATAACGGATGTTGACAAAGTGGATATTACATTGTAATATTACTTAATAAATATTCAGGAAAATCCGGTTTACCTGTTTTCAGGGCGATTTGCATCCTGCAGACGAGGTAAAGGCAAATAGACCCCACCTTTGTGGAAAGCTCAAAAGAGAGGCGAAATCGTGGGCTGAAAGTTTCGCTTGAGTGAGTAGTAGGCTGGGCAACACTATTTGTTGATTTTGAAGAGTTTAATAAAAAGCGGGTGTTTTTTAACACCAATGTGGGTGGCACCGCGGGAAAGTATTTTCTCGCCCCTCAAGAACATTATGTTTTTGAGGGGCTTTTTTGATATAAAAATAAACCTATCGGAAGGTGATATCATGACCAGCATTTACAGAACCCATAATTGCGGTGAGTTGAGAAAAGAGCATATCAACCAGAGAGTAAGGCTCGCGGGCTGGGTCGATACAATAAGGGATCACGGAGGGGTGATCTTTGTCGATCTGCGGGATCATTACGGGAAAACCCAGCTGGTGTTCAACAATGATGAGCTTGTAAATTCACTGGGCCGCGAATATGTTATTTCAGTGGAAGGCGTTTTGCGCGAAAGGGATGAGGAGACTGTCAATCCCAAGATAAGCACAGGGGAAGTCGAAGTATTTGTTGATCATGTCACTGTTCTGAGCCGTTCGCTTCGTCAGCTTCCCTTCGAGATCGACACATCATTGCAGACAAGGGAAGATGTTCGTCTGAAATACAGATTCCTGGATCTGCGGAACCCGAAGCTGCATGAAAATATCGTTCTGCGATCCCGGGTGATCAGCTATCTGAGAAAGAAAATGGAGGAGCTGGGCTTTTTGGAGATACAGACTCCGATCCTTACGTCATCATCCCCTGAAGGAGCCCGCGACTACCTTGTGCCGAGCAGGAAGCATAAAGGGATGTTTTATGCGCTTCCCCAGGCGCCTCAGCAGTTCAAGCAGCTTTTGATGGTTTCTGGATTCGACAGGTATTTCCAGATAGCGCCCTGCTTCAGGGATGAGGATGCCAGGGCAGACCGTTCTCCGGGTGAGTTTTATCAATTGGACTTTGAGATGGCTTTTGCTACTCAGGAGGATGTGTTCGAGGTTGCGGAGAAGGTTCTATATGATACATTCACCGCTTTTTCTGATAAATATGTGAGTCCTCCGCCTTTCAGACGCATACCCTATGCCGAAAGCATGCTGAAATATGGCACCGATAAGCCTGACCTCAGAAACCCGCTTATAATCGAGGATCTGACCGATTTCTTCAGGGATGTGGATTTCGTTCCGTTCAAAAACAGGCCGGTCAGGGGGATCGTAGCACCTAACTGTACTTCCATGCCGAGATCATTTTTTGAGAGTATGCTCGAATTTGCCACAGGAATCGGCATGAAAGGCCTCGGTTATATTTCTGTATTGAGCGGAATGGAGCTGAAAGGACCCATTGTGAAGTTCCTTTCCGATGAAAAGCAAAAGGAACTGATGGGAAAACTTTCATTGAAAGAAAACGACACATTGTTCTTCATTTCAGATACTCCGAAACTGGTGGACAAACTTGCGGGACAGATCCGCTCAGAGCTTGGAAAACGCCTTGGCCTTATCGATGAGTCAAGGTACGAGTTCTGTTTTATAGTTGATTTCCCCATGTACGGGATAAGTGAGGAAACAGGAAAGATCGAATTTACCCATAATCCTTTCTCGATGCCCCAGGGTGAGATGGAAGCCCTGGAAACCATGAGCCCTCTGGATATAAAGGCTTATCAATACGATATAGTCTGCAACGGTGTGGAACTTTCATCAGGAGCAGTCCGTAACCACAAGCCGGATATCATGGTCAAGGCCTTTGAAATTGCCGGTTATACGAAAAATGACATAGAGACCAGATTCCCGGCGCTGTATAACGCTTTCCATTATGGAGCTCCTCCTCATGCCGGCATGGCTCCGGGCATAGAAAGAATCATTATGCTGCTTACCGGGCAGGAAAGCATCAGGGAAGTGGTTGCTTTCCCGATGAACAGCAATGCCCAGGATTTGATGATGGGAGCGCCCGGCCCTGTAACAGAGCAGCAGCTGCGGGAGGTTCATATCAAGCTTAGATAGGAGGTTTACTCAATGGATATGCAGACCGTTTCAAAATACGAGGCTATGGTCAAACTGGACCTGCCTGAGTCTGAGCGTATATGGATCGCAGAAAAGGTCTCCATGCTGGAGGACAGCTTCAGTAAGCTATCGAAAGTAGATACCGAAGGAGTCGAACCGTTGATCTCGGTTGTGACACATGATTATTCGCTCCGTGAAGATATACCTGTCAAACTTGTATCCCGGGATGAAATACTTTCAAATTCACCTGAGCAGTTCGACGGATATTTTCTGGTGCCGAAAACAATAGAATAGGGGGCAGTATTGTTGGACAGGGAGTTTTTTGTTTCGAAACATGATGCAAAAGCGGAAAACGCATTTGCTCTGGACGATAATATAATGGTCAGAGGCGGGCTTACGACAGCCGGATCAAAAATGCTCCATAATTTCATTTCTCCTCTGCAGGCCACGGTGGTGGACAGGCTTTTGGCTGCAGGGATGGAACTGGCCGGCAAAACAAAGCTTGACGAGTTTGCTGTGCCCGGGATCTCGGAAGGAACCTGCGATATTTTATCGGGGGCGGTAGGAGCTGTAGCGGAAGGTGTATGCAAAGTCGCCTTATGCAATGACGTTTCGGGCAAAGTGCGCCGCCAGGCGCCCCAAAATGGTCTGTATTACATTCATCCGACTTACGGATCGGTTTCCAGATTCGGTCTGATCCCGGCTGTTTCATCGATGGATCAGATAGGAATCGTATGTAAAAATATCGATGATGGCTTCGATACTCTCGGCATGATCGCCGGTCACGATGAAAACGATATAACGACTTTTCCTGAAAAATCATATGCTTATGCTCCCAAGGAAGGGAAGTTCAGAATCGGTATCCCTTCGAATGTATTGGAGGAAGCCGATGAAAAAAGCAAAGAACTGATATATGATTTCGCAGGCAAACACGATGCAGAAGAAACAGAACTCAAATATTTCGAAGTCTTCTCCCAGGTGATGTATATATTGAGCAGTGCTGAAATCGGCAATAACACCTCCAGGTATGACGGAGTAAAATTCGGTTACCGTGCCGATAAGTTTACGGGTCTGAACAACCTTTACACCAAAACAAGAACCGAAGGGTTCGGACCCGATATGAAGCTTCTGTCTGTAGTTGGAGCATATGTCCTGTCAAAGGATAATTATGAGGCCTGCTATCTGAAATCCATGAAAATCAGACGCCTGATCAGGGAACATGCCAATGAGCTTTTCAGCAGGTTCGACGCGATCATTCTTCCGATCAAACTTAAAGATCCCGATCCGTATAAAAACCTTGCTCTTTACGCTTTTGCCACGCTTTGCGGCTTGCCTTCGGTATCGGTGCCTCTGGGCCGGAACGAAGGCATACAGCTGGTCGCACAGGCAAAGAATGAAAATTCATTGTTCGGGATATGCAAGGGAGGCAGATAAGCATGGATTATGAAATCGTAATGGGTCTGGAAGTTCATGTGGAACTGGCGACGAAATCGAAACTGTTTTGCTCGTGTTCAGCCGAATTCGGAGCAGAGGCCAATGAAAACGTATGCCCCGCATGCGCCGGAATGCCCGGTATGCTGCCTTTGCTGAACAAAAAAGCAGTTGAGCTGGGGATCAGAGCGGGACTGGTCACAAACTGCGAGATCACAAGGACCATAACATTTGACAAGAAGAATTATTTCTATCCCGACCTGCCCACCGGATACCAGATAACACAATTATATGCTCCCATTTGCCGCAACGGTCATGTGGAGATCGAAACCGAAGCCGGCAAAAAGCGGATACGGATAAAACAGATACATATAGAAGAGGATGCCGGAAAGCTTGTCCATGATTATTTGCCGGGTTCGTCCCTGGTTGATTTCAACCGGGCAAGCGTTCCTCTCGTGGAAATTGTCAGCCAGCCCGATTTCCGGTCCGCCGAAGAGGTCGTGGCATACCTTGAGAAGCTGCGCTCATTGCTGACCTTCGCAGATGTATCGGACTGCAGGATGCAGGAAGGTTCCATGAGATGCGACGTGAATATTTCGGTGAGAAAAGCCGGCTCTGACAAACTGGGAGTACGGACCGAGATAAAGAATCTGAATTCTTTGAAGGCCATCGTCCGCGCCATAGAATATGAAGCCGAGCGGCATATAACGGCTCTGGAGACAGGCTGTGAAGAGCTGGTGCAGGAAACGAGAAGATGGGATGAAAACAAAGGCGAGACTTATTCCATGCGCGACAAGGAAGACGCGACCGATTATCGTTATTTTCCCAATCCCGAAATATTGCCGGTCCACATCAGCGATGAATGGATCAGTGAGATAAGAAATAGCCTTCCCGAGCTTGCCCACGAAAAATATGAAAGGCTGACCCAAAGTCTGGGCCTGTCCGATTACGACAGCAGACTCATTACAAGCAGCAGGAACATTTCCGACATATTTGACCGGACCATGGAATATGTCAATAATCCTAAAGAGGTGGCAAACTGGATCATTGGCGATCTGGCAAGCATAACAAAGGAAGAAAACAAAGCCTATGACGAAATCGTGATAGACTGCGAAAAGTTCGGGAAAATAATAAAAATGGTTGAAAGCAAAGTCATAAACCGTACGATCGGGAAAAAGGTATTGCAACTGGTCTTCAGGGACGATATCGATCCGGAAAGCTATGTGCGTGATAACAAGCTGGGCATGATCAGTGATTCGGGATACCTTGAGAATATAGTCAAAGAGGTGCTCTCAGAGAACGAAAAGTCTGTCAGCGAGTTTAAAGCGGGCAACCAGAAGGTCATTGGCTTCTTTATGGGCCAGATAATGCGCAAGACCCAGGGCAAGGCCGATCCTGCTTCGGTAAACTCGATATTGATGAGAGAACTTAATAATTTGAGATAATTCTTGTATTCCTTTTCCCTTCCAATAGATGTCGCTGATCGAAGGTTTTCTGCATAAATAAAGGAAATTATCCAATACTATGTATGAAACAATTTTTACAGCGGGTCTTTGGAAGGAGGTAAAAAAACTTGAAAGCAACTGGTATCGTAAGAAGAATCGACGATCTGGGAAGAGTAGTTATACCGAAAGAGATCAGAAGAACCTTAAGGATAAGAGAAGGTGATCCTCTCGAGATCTACACAGACAGAGAGGGGGAAGTTATTCTTAAGAAGTACTCTCCTATAGGCGAATTGAGTGATTTTGCGGAAGCTTATGCAGAATCGCTCCACAATACAAGCGGACACATAATCGCTGTAGCCGACAGGGATTCGATAATAGCCGTTTCAGGCGGATCTAAAAAAGAATTGCTGGAAAAGCCATTGAGTCCTGACATCGAAAAGATAATCGAAAATCGTGACACATTCGTGGCACCATCACCGGATGCTCCGCGTATTCCGGTAGTTTCGGATGAAAAGGGCAACACAAAATACACCGGTCAGGTGATTTACCCCATTATCTCGGAAGGGGATGCCATAGGAGCTGTTTTGATGCTCTCAACAGATCCAAAGGTCAAAATGGGTGACGTGGAGACCAAACTTGTGCAATCAGCGGCAAACTTCCTCGGCCGCCATATGGAGCAATGAGTATAAAGGATGGAGACTTTTACTCTTTCTGAGTAAAGGCAACAGCCCGCATAAAGCAAAAAAATGCCTGTTGTTCACAGGCATTTTTTATTGCATCGATTACGGGCGCAAGATCCCCGATCTGTGAGAAGGATCTTTTCCAGATTTATTTACTGCTTTTGTTTACGATCGCTCTTGCTGTGTGCACCCCGCTGGCAGCTGCCTGGGACAGGCCGCGGGTTATACCGGCGCCGTCTCCGATGGCGTAAAAGCCGGGAAGCTCGGTCTCAAACTCATTGCTAAGGATAAGTCTTGAACTGTAGAATTTGACTTCCACACCATACAGCAGTGTATCGTAGTTGGCTGTTCCTGGAGCGATCTTATCAAGCGCGTTGATCATTTCTATGATATTATCCAGATGTCTCTTGGTGAGAACAAGGCTCAGATCACCGGGGGTAGCCTTCAGGGTAGGCTTTGTGAAGCTCTGCGCCAGACGGTGTTCATTGGTGCGCTTGCCCTTTATCAGGTCTCCGAACCTTTGCACCAGCACGCCTCCGCCCAGCATGTTAGACAGAGAAGCTATGCGCTTGCCATACTGATAGGGTTCGTTGAAGGGCTTGGTAAAACGATTGCTGACAAGGATCGCGAAGTTGGTATTATCACTTCTGAGCGCAGGGTCGGTATAGCTGTGTCCGTTTACGGTTATTATCCCATCCACGTTTTCACTGACCACATGACCATACGGGTTCATACAGAAGGTCCTGACCAGATCCCCGTACTGCTTCGTCCTGTAGAGGAATTTCGCTTCATAGACAACGTCGGTGATCCCCTCGAAGATCCTTGCGGGAAGCTCGACCCTTACTCCTATATCGACCTGGTTGTTTATAAGCTGGAGCCCCAGCTTGCGGCACTGGGACGCAAACCATTCAGCGCCGGAGCGGCCGGGAGCGGCGATGAGATGCCTGCATCGGGCTTGTTTCCCATTGGAAAGCGTAACGATGTATCCGTCATCGCTTTTGTCTATGGTCTCAACACCTGATTCGCAGGATATTTCGACCCGTTCGCTCAGATAATCATATATCCTGCTCAGGATCTTCCTGTTGTTTTCAGTTCCCAGGTGCTTGACCTCTGCCTCCAGCAGGTGAAGATCATATGAGAGCGCTTTCTTTGATATCTCGCGCGCTTCCGGAGAATTGGTGGAAAAGCGTTTCAATGTTGCGCCAAACTCTACATTTATAGTATCAACATATTCGATAAGCTCCATTATCTTATCATCGTCAAGGTATTCATTGAGCCAGCCGCCGAACTGGGTGGTAAAATTGTATTTGCCGTCGGAAAAAGCGCCGGCTCCGCCGAACCCGTTCATGATGCCGCACGAATTGCAGTTGATGCATGAAGGCACCTTCTTTTCGACTATCGGACAGAATCTGTGATATATATCCTTGCCTTGCTCAAGCATGAGGATATCCATGCCGGGCATTAGCTTATAAAGCTCATATCCTGCAAAAATGCCTGCAGTGCCGCAACCTATTATTATGGTATCATAGATATTCTTTTTCATTATGTTGTCCTCCTGAATCTGGCCCTCCGCAGAATGGGCAAGGTAATTATACCACAGTGTCTGCGATCTTAACAGGGTGTCAATGGGACTGTTCTTATGGCAGCAATGTTTTAATATGAAGCGCTGCAAGGTTTCTCGCGGCAGTTCGACGATACACTTCGAAGGAATAATGAGTTTAAGGGACGGAGACTTTGACTCATTCTGGTTTTGACGGACACAAGGAGAACCGTCCCTGTGGCAATCGAACATTTGTTTGTCTTGAGACAAATGATATTATATAATATTATAGTACTATTGCATAATAAATCCCGAACGGAGGATAACATGAATATATTGGAAGGCTTGAATCCCGAGCAGAAGCAGGCGGTGCTGCATACTGAAGGCCCACTGCTGGTGCTTGCGGGAGCCGGGTCCGGGAAAACACGGGTTTTGACTCACAGAATAGCATACCTTGTTGAAGAAAAAATGGTAAGTCCATGGAATATACTGGCCATAACCTTCACCAACAAGGCTGCCAGAGAGATGAAGGAAAGGATAGAAAATCTTATAGGGCCAGAAGCCCATAATATATGGGTGGGCACCTTTCATGCGTCATGCGTAAGGATCTTGAGACGCGAGATCGAGCGTCTCGGATATGACAGAAACTTTGTTATATATGATGCCGATGACCAGAAAAGTCTGGTAAAGACATGCCTTGACCAGCTCAATATAAATGAGAAGAATTTCCCGCCAAATTCAGTGCTTGGCGAGATAAGCCGTGCAAAGGATGAGCTCATATATCCCGATAAATTCATGCGCATGTATGCATCGGATTACAGAATGAGCAGGATCGCGGCGATATACGAGCTGTACCAGAAGAAGCTGAAGGCGAACAACGCATTGGATTTTGATGATATCATCCTGCTTACGATAAATATCTTATCCGGTTACCCCGAGGTTTTGGATTACTATGCCGATAAGTTCCGCTATATACTTGTGGACGAGTATCAGGATACCAATACCGCCCAGTATATGCTGGTGAGCATGCTTGCAAGCAGGCACAGGAACATTTGTGTCGTCGGGGATGACGATCAGATGATCTATGGCTGGAGGGGAGCCAATCTGCGTAACATTCTCGATTTTGAAAAGGATTATCCGGACTGCAGGGTGATCAAGCTTGAGCAAAACTATCGATCCACAAAGATAATCCTTGACGCTGCGAACAATGTAATCAAAAACAACATGGGCAGAAAATCCAAAAAGCTGTGGACAGAGAATTCAAAGGGTACTCCCGTAAACAGATACGAAGCAAGCGATGAACATGATGAGGCCTATTTTGTGGCAAGGACCATGAGAGAACTTAAAAACTCGGGACGAAGCTACAGCGACATGGCTATACTTTACAGGATCAATGCCCAGTCCCGTGTTTTCGAGGACGTTTTCATGAAGCAGGGCATACCATATAAAATATATGGGGGCTTGAAGTTCTATGCCCGTAAGGAAATCAAGGATGTAATAGCCTGGCTCAGGGTCGTACAGAACGGGAATGACGATATCAGCCTGAAAAGGGTAATAAACGTACCAAGAAGAGGTATTGGCAAAACCACCCTTGACCGGATAGAGCAATATGCTGCTGCCGAAGGTGTGAGCATGTACAGGATCATATCCAGGGCATCGGATTATCCCGATCTTTCCCGTGCGTTAAAAAGCCTTCAGGATTTCTATACTTTCGTTGAGAACATGCGCGGCCTGGCTTCCCGTACAGAACTGGTTTCGTTCATCGAGACTCTGATCGACAAAAGCGGTATCATAAGAGAGCTCGAAGCTGAGATGACTACCGAAGGCAAAACCAGGATAGAGAACATAAAAGAGTTCATTTCCGTAGCTCAGGAATTTTCTGATATGGCTGAGGAGAATCCTGCACTTGAGGATTTTCTGGCTCATATTTCACTGGTGGCCGATATCGACGATACTGAGGAGGTTGGTGACAGAGTCGTCATGATGACCCTCCACAGCGCAAAGGGGCTCGAGTTTCCGGTAGTGTTCATGGTAGGCCTGGAGGAAGGGATTTTTCCAAGCTACAGATCGGCCACAGAGGAAGAAGAACTGGAAGAAGAGCGCAGACTATGCTATGTGGGAATAACAAGAGCCCGGGAGATACTTTATATCACGAATGCAAAATGCCGCATGATCTTCGGAAGCACGGCATATAACAAAGAGTCCCGTTTTATAGGCGAGATCCCCGAAGAACTCATTTCCATGCCCGAAAGATACTCTTCCGGTCCCCTGCAGGACAACAGTTTCCACAAGGGAAGCAGTTTTATGCCCTCGGGCAGGATAATGGATCTGTCGGATCTTAAAGCGAGGATCAGGGAGTTCAACCGTCAGTCGGCAGAAAATGACGCCTCGGAGGTAAATGTGGGTGACAGGGTCATTCATAAGAAGTTCGGCGAGGGAACTGTCAAAGCCAAAGTCTACGAAGGAGGAGACTACAGACTGGATATACATTTCGACCAGTATGGAATGAAACGGCTGATGGAGAGCTTTGCAAGGCTTAAGAAAATATAGGGAATATCAAAGGAGAAGATATGATCAAAGCTTTGATTTTTGATATGGACGGTGTGATAATCGACAGCGAACCTGTTCATATCCAGTTGACCATTGATGTGTTAAAGGATGTAGGTGCAACTCCAACCGAAGATGAAATCTATGAGTTCATCGGCGTAAGGAACGACGAAATGTGGGAGACACTGAAAAAGCGCCATCAAATAAGCGAATCGGTGGAGCAGCTCATGGCCAGGCAGAAAGCATATAAAATGGAGCGGTTTTTCAACACCAAGCTCGAACCTGTTGACGGTGTGCTGGATCTTTTAAGAGCAGCCAAAAGGAAGGAGCTGAAAATTGCCCTTGCGACTTCTTCTCCAAGGTATTTTGCTAAGTATATCCTGAAGGCCGTGAAAGCATCAGTCTTTTTTGATGAGCTGGTGACTGCTGATGACATTTTAAAAAGCAAACCTGATCCGGAAATCTTTTTGAAGGCAGCTCAGGCCATTGGAGTGTTGCCTGAGGAATGCCTGGTCATAGAAGATGCTTATTTTGGCATCATGGCTGCAAAAAAGGCCGGAATGAAATGCATCGGCTTCAGGAATCCTAATTCCGGCAATCAGGATTTGTCACTGGCAGATTATGTGGTATCATCTTTACGTGATATAAATCTTGACGAAATTTTAAATTTGACGGGAGAAGCATATGATTGATAACAATGATCCCCTGAATAACGGCAAAAAATTCAATGAGGAACTCAATTATCTCCTCGATGAAATGGATATGATCTTAAAAAGAAATCCATTGCGTGGAGTTTATGACGATCTTTTCGGCCAGAAACTCCCGATCATTGACGATACGGAACGGCCTGGACCGGCAGGAGGGCAGGATACCCAGTTCGATCCCGGCGGCGACGCCTATCATTTTGAAGAGCCTGAAAACGAGCCCCCAAGAAAGAGTCTCGAAGAGCTTATGGAAGAACTCAACGGCCTTGTGGGGCTTAAAAAGGTCAAGGAAGACGTTAAATCCCTTGCCAATATAGTGAAGATAATGAAGATACGTAAGGAAAGAGGTCTGCCCGAAGTGGATATGTCCCTTCATCTCGTATTCACCGGAAATCCCGGAACCGGCAAAACCACTGTGGCAAGACTGCTGGCCGGCATTTACAGAGAGATCGGAGTTCTTTCCAAGGGCCATCTTGTTGAAGTGGACAGGTCAAGGCTGGTTGCAAAATATGTAGGTCAGACTGCACCCCAGGTAATGGAAGTAGTAAAGGAAGCCATGGGCGGAGTGCTGTTTATCGATGAGGCATATTCTCTGGTGTCCCGCAGGGGCGAGAACGACTTTGGGTACGAGGCTGTAGATACCCTTATCAAGGCCATGGAGGATCACCGTGACGATTTGATCGTTATCGTCGCCGGTTACCCCGACAAGATGGAAGAATTTCTCGACTCAAACCCCGGACTACAGTCCCGGTTCAATAAATATATCCATTTCGATGATTATTCTCCTGAAGAGTTGGTGCAGATCTTTGACAGGATGTGTGAAAAGAACAGCTATAAACTGACTGAGGGAGCTCACGAGAAAGTAAAGCAGATGCTTGAATTCCTTCATGAAACCCGCTCTGAAAACTTTGCCAATGCCCGTACTGTCAGAAACCTCTTTGAGAAGCTTCTGGCAATACAGGCAGACAGGCTGGCTGCAATGGAGTCGGTAAGCGACGAAGACCTGTTGCTGATCATCGAGGAGGACCTCGATAAGGTCGAGCTCAATGACCTTATGCGGTGATTTCAGTTGTAGCGTTTCGTCTTCCGTATCAGCAGAGACAGAGCAAAGAAGGCCGAAGCAAAGCAGAATATGACCGCTATATCAGAAAAAACGGGTTTTAAGCTTGACAAATCAAATTGCGACAGCTGAGCTATCTGATTGTTTGCCTTTACGAACCAGTAAGCAGGAGTGAAGCTCGCGATCTTCAAAGTACTTTTTCCCAACAGTTCTGCAGGAACAAATACTCCGCTTAAAAAGCAGCTGCCTAAAACCACTACATTGGTGATGGCCGGGATAGCTTCAGTTCCCTTTACTATGCTTCCTATCAGATAACCCAGAGCAGTTCCGCAGAATGTGAAGACAAGAGAACTTATGATGAAAAATACGGTATTCAGGGTCATCACGTTTTCAAGGTCCAAGATGAAGCAGGCTATGATCTGAACAAGCCATGCTGCGCCTGAGAAGGTCAGGCAGGCCAGAAAAAACTGCAGGTTGGATTTTGTCCCACTGATGGGAGAACAGGACATACGGTTCTTCAGATCCTTATCATTCAGAGCCATCATTATGGCCGACATTCCTAAAATCAGGATGGAGCTCAGGGAATATGCCATATAGTTATATGTGTAAGCAAGATTGCTCAGGTTGGTTTTTGTCCGGGCAGGAAGAACCGTTACTGTGGCTTCCTCCGAAAGAGTGTCGTTCAGGTATGCGACCAGACCTTCCTGAGAGATGTTGTCCATGTGCTCCAGATAGAATTTGGCCGTATTGAGGTATTTGTCGACCGACAGGTCGATATAGGCACTGCTTGCCGAACCAGGCACAAAGGTCTTTTCAAGGAATACTTCCTCACCTGCGATGAACTTTTGGGCGAACCCTTCCGGAACACGCAGGATATATACGACTCTCCTGAAGAACAATGCATCCTGGAGGTCCCCTTTATTGTCCGGTATATCGATAAAGTTCGCTATCTTGCCTATTTCATTCCTGAGCCCTTCGATCAGGGGGCTGTCATCCTTGCTTATGAATGCGATATCCGCCTTTTTGCGTGTAAACTCATTCACTGCCTTCTGAGGATTTGCAGAAGATGATGATACTATTATCGAGACGCCGACGAATACAAAAAGGTAGATAAGAAGACTCGGAATATTCTTTCTTATTATTCTCATACACAAATTATAAACCGGCATATTTCCGCCTCCTTAAAATAAGGTAGGTCAACACGCAGAACAGCGTTGCAAATCCTGACAAAACGCCAATATTGAGCGCATATCTTGAGAGATCGTCCAGGTAGTACAGGCTGTAGAAAGCATCTGTCAGAAGATTCACGGGGTTGATCCAGGACAGGAAGGGCACGTTCATACTTATCAGATATTTAATATCGATATACATCATGCCTGCCAGGAATGAGCCCAGCATGGATACTCCGATAAGGACTGCCACTTTTATACCCTCTGATTTTTTTACAAGCGCGCTTACGAACGCACCGAAGAATACCCCGGTGATCGAGCCTATGACCATTGTCAGCAGCACATACCCGGTTCTTGGCCCAAAATCGATATTCAGGACATAACGGATAAAGCCAAGGAGAGCCAGCATGACAACAAGATGGATCAGCATCGATGCACATATGCTGGATAAGAACGCTTTTAGCTTATGGACCGGTGCTATGTTTATTCTTGCAGCAAGAGGAGAGATGTCGGCTTGTATGTCCGAAGTTTCCCGCATCCCAAAGAAGCTTCCGTACATGCAGGCCATTGCTATCAGTGTATAGAAATAGTTGATCACGATATCGGGTTTTCCGCCTGCTGTCGGTACTTCCTTTACATAGTTCTTTCTGTCCTTCAGGCTTTCCATGACTTCCTGATACTTTTTGGGGTCATTGCGCAATACTGTTTCAACTGCTTTGAAAGTCTGGGAGTAGTTATCGAGGAAACTTTTTATTATACTTTGATACATACCTGATTCCTTCACGACCAGTTCGATCTGATCTCCGGCTTTTATATATCCCTTTATTGAGCCATTCTCCAGGAGTTTTCCGGCTTCCTCTTCAGTTGCCAGAGTAAGGTCGAATAACCTGTCTTCGCCTTTTGAGGCTTCCTCCAGAGCTGTTTTGAAATACAGATCCTCCTGATACCGGGAATCGTTCACAACAGCTATATCTATTTCCTGGAATGTCTCTCCCTTTCCGATATTGGACAAGGCAAGATAAAAAAACAAAGACAGAGCGAGCGGGAAGGCAAAAGTCCAGAAGATGGTCTCCTTATCCCTTAAAAGGCATCTCAGCCTGTTCATAAAAATATGGGCAAACATGGCTTCACCTCTCAGTCTCTCAATTCCTTGCCTGTGATCTCAAGGAAAACATCATTAAGTGTAGGAAGTTCCGAATATATTTTCCCAAACGGGATGTTTTCTTTCTTTATGAACTCAAGAACATTCTCGAGATTGTTCTTGCCTTTGCTCGACTTTATCTCGATAAGGGGATTGCTGTACTCAACTGATACGATGTTGGGAAGCTGCTTCAGTCTTGCAAGCTGTTCACCGGATACATCATAGGATTCCACTGTGATCTTCTCTCCCAGTGAGATCATAGCCTTCAGCTCTTCCTTGGTTCCCGTCGCGATGGCTTTTCCTTTGTCGATTATCATGATGCGGCTGCAGATCTGTTCGACCTCTTCCATATAATGAGAGGTGTATATTATCGTGGCGCCTTTGGAATTAAGCTTCCTGATCCCTTCAAGAATTTTGTTGCGGCTTTGAGGGTCGACGGCGACGGTAGGCTCATCCAGTATGATCAGCTTCGGTTTGTGCGCAATTCCACAGGCTATGTTAAGCCTTCTCAGAAGTCCGCCGCTAAGCTTTTTCGGCCTGAAGTTCCTGTATTCGTTCAGGCCTGTGAATTCTATGGTTTCCTCCACAAGCTGCTTCTTAAGATTTTTATCTTTTATATAAAGACCGCAGAAGTAATCGATGTTCTCATAAACGGTCAGTTCGTTGAAAACCGCCACATTCTGCATGACGATCCCGATGTTGCGCTTGATATGATAGGCTTCAGGTGTCATTGGCTCGCCGAACACCTCGATCTCGCCCTTGTCATATTTGAGCAGCGACAGTATACAGTTTATTGCAGTAGTTTTGCCTGAGCCATTGGGACCAAGCAGACCGAATATCTCGCCTTCTTTTATCGAAAAAGACAGATGATCCAGAGCGATCAGATCTCCATATCGTTTCACAAGATTCCTGACCTTAACTATCATAGGTAACGACCTCCACGATTTTCTGATTTAATGATACCTGCAAAACCATGGTGTTTTAAGTGTCATGAATCACTGCTTTGCATGACAAATGTCACAATGAGTTTTGGGGACGGACACTTTGACTCATTTTTGATCTGGCGGCTGCAAGGATCCCCCCGTGTCATTCTGAGCGAAGCGAAGAATCTTTTCATATGAGTTTTGGGGACGGACACTTTATGAGTTTTGGGGACGGACACTTTGACTCATTTTTGATCTGGCGGCTGCAAGGATCGCCCCCGTGTCATTCTGAGCGAAGCGAAGAATCTTTTCATAGGAAATTTTCAGTAGCACACTAAAGGAAACGGATTTTCATCACTATATTGAAAATCCCCGATCATATATGGTAATATATGTTCGTTACTAACTGCTGAACGCAGGCAAGAAAGGGGATAGTTTTAATGACTGCTGTATACGAGGTGATAGTGTCTTAAAACTGAATATGGGGCAAAATACGGGTGGTCCATGTCTGGTGTCATGACGCCTTGTTTTGCTGTTCCCCTTATAAAGTAACCTTTCGTGAATACTGTGAATTTTGCAGGCACATCGAATGGGTGTGCTTTTTGCATGCTTATTTATAACCCGCGGTTTGCAAGCTTTTCTGAAGGCTGCTTTCTGCGGTTTTTTATATTCCTGTACTGAATTATGGAACGAAAGGAGTTGTTGATTTATGAAAGTTATGATTTTTACTCTTTTTAATCCATCGATAATGGAGGGTTTGAAAGTTGAATCTGACAGATTACGGATTTATACCAACAATGGTGCCTGAAGGTTTTGATGGCATCCCGGCACGCATAACGGCAGTGCACAAGGAGAGATATGAGCTTGTTTGCGAATTCGGATATGCATTTGGCAGGCTTAAGGCAAGCATATATTATTATGACGGGACAGAGGAGTTCCCGACCACAGGCGATTTTGTGATGATAAATCACAACCCTGGCGGCGACAGTCAGATAATTAAGACTCTTGAAAGAAGATCCTTCTTTTCCAGGCTCGATCCGATACCCGGCAAGGGGGAACAGGCGGTTGCCGCGAATTTTGACTATGTTTTCATAATGCAATCTCTCAACCATGACTTCAACGTAAGACGCATGGAGCGTTATGTCACACTGGCATGGCAGTCCGGAGCTGTTCCGGTTATCATACTGACAAAGGCTGACCTTGCAGATGATCGTTCCGATCAGATCCGGAAGGCGCAAAATGTAGCTCCCGGAGTCGGAGTGTATGCCATAAGCGCAAAAACCGGCTATGGGCTTGAGGCGCTCGAAGATTATTTAAAACCACAAAAGACTATTGTCTTCCTTGGCTCATCCGGTGTAGGAAAGTCGAGCCTTGTAAATGTGCTTGCAGGGCAGGATATCATGGCAACAGGTGATATCCGGGAGGATGACTCGAGAGGCCGTCACACGACTACCCATCGTCAGCTCATCATGCTGCCCAACGGAGTTATGATAATCGACACCCCAGGCATGCGGGAGCTTGGCATGTGGGATGTGAGCAATGGCCTGGGTGAAGCTTTCAGCGATGTGGAAAGCTTTTTGGGTCAGTGCAGGTTCAGTGACTGCCGCCATCAGACAGAACCGGGTTGTGCAGTCAGGGCGGCGATAGACAGTGGTGAGCTCACCACCGATCGCTGGGAGAGCTATCTGAAGCTGATGCGTGAAGCAATGTTTTCAGACGACAAGGCCGGATATCTGCGATATAAACAGCAATGGGGCAAGGATATCGCCAAATGGAACAGGCAGACTCCTCACCTCCGTTATGCCCGGCCTTGAATGATCAGATGACGACCTGAAAATCGCGGGAATCCTTCCCGTATTGTCTCCGGCAGGTAAAAATGATATTATCCAAACTGAAGGAGAAGCTGATTATGACAAGGAACACTGTCATGCGAAAATATGCCGGACTGGTCGACAAGCTGGCAATATTCATATGCTGCCTGGCTGTATACTTAGGTCAGACAAATATGGGCATTTATGCCGCAGTAGTGCTCATCAGTTTCGTGCTTGGCTGTTTGCTGAGCTACTTCGACGATTACAGAATCAAAGCGTTCCTTTCTGTGGGCTTTATCGTTCTGTCATTTTTCTTTGAAGAGTTTCTTTTCTTTCTCCCACTGATAGCCTATGACATGCTGTTCCACAAACTTCAGGCTGTAAATCTTCTTGCCCTTGTTCCCTTAGCTGAATTATTTGATGGCGATGACATCATAATGCCTGTTATAGTCTGTATAATGATCATATTATCGGTTCTTCTGAGGAACCGGATGGAAACAGGACGCCGAATGGAGGAGAGATACAGAGATCTGAGCGATACTGCAAGGGAGATGTCCATACAGCTCGAAAAGCAGAAGAATGAACTGCTGGAAAAGCAGGATAATGAGTTGAGCCTTGCCACGATGAACGAACGCAACCGAATAGCAAGAGAGATACATGATAATGTTGGACACCTGCTGTCCAGCGCCATATTGCAGTCCGGAGCCCTTAAAACCCTCAACAGGGATGAAAGACTAAGCGGTAACATACAGGCGTTGCATGATACGCTGTCCAGAGCCATGAACAGTATAAGGGAAAGCGTCCACAGACTGTATGACGAGTCTGTCGATCTGAATGCAAAACTTACTGAGATTATAAATAATTTTTCTTTCTGCGAAATAGTTTATGATTATAACATCAGCGGAAATCCCGACAAAAAAGTCAAATACGCATTCATATCCATATTGCAGGAGGCGCTTACGAATATAATAAACCATTCGGATGCTACCGAGGTGAAGGTTATCCTAAACGAACATCCGGCACTTTATCAGCTGATCATAAAGGATAACGGAAAAGTGAAAAAGTTTGATGTCAATGATGGACTTGGCATAAGGAACATGATCGACAGAGTCCATTCACTGAGCGGAAACATAAATATAATCACTGAAAATGGATTTGAAATATTTATTGCCGTACCCAAGGAGGCTCATAGCAATGAGAGTACTGGTAGTCGATGATGACAAATTAGTGGTGGAATCCCTCAAAACAATATTGGAAGCCGACGGGGAGATCGAGGTCGCAGGCACCGGTTTTAGCGCTGATGAAGCCATCAGACTGTATGATTCGTTGAAGCCTGATGTTCTGCTGATGGATATAAGGATGGAAGGAAAGACGGGTATAGATGCGGCAAAAACCATAATAGAAAAGGACAATACGGCTAAGATCCTTTTTCTGACGACCTTTTCCGATGATGAGTATATAGCAAGGGCATTTTTGATCGGAGCGAAGGGCTACATTTTAAAGCAAAATTTTGAAAGCATAAATTCTGCCATCAAGGCTGTTTTTCTGGGACAGAGAGTATTCGGGGATGAAATCATCTCCAGGATACCTGTGCTTATAAATTCCAACGGGTACAAGCAGGAAAGACTGAAGCATAAACTGACCGAAAGAGAGCTGGAGATAGTGGTCCACGTGGCCAACGGCTTATCAAATAAGGAAATAGCGGAAAAAATGTTCCTGGGCGAAGGAACGGTCAGAAATTATATCAGCACCATTCTCGAAAAGCTGGATCTGAGGGACAGGACCCAGCTGGCTATCTATTACTACAAAAATCTGTAATATCTTATCGCAGGGAGCGCGCACTGTGCGCCAAAGACATACCTGTCACTTCCCATGACCGTTGTTATTTCCCGCATAACCGACAGGAAATAATATTTGAGCTGTTCCTCTCATATAATTTTAATGTTCTGTTTATACGAAAGAAAAATTTTGGGAGGGACATAGGATAAAATGGAAAGCGTATCTGTAATAAAAGCCGGCAGAAAACCTCTAAAGAACCTTCTTTACCATATATCGAACATAAGTGTTCCCCGGTTGGTTTCATTTGTTCTGTGTTTTGCCTTTTCAAGGGCGAACTTTTTCGAAGTCATACGGCCTTTTGCCGCATCGTTTTACGTAGCTGCAGGCTTCAGCGGTATATCAAAAGTATTTGCCATTATTTCCATATCCCTGGGCAACCTGCTGTTTTCAAATCTATACGAGACCATAAGGCAGGTATTGTCATTACTGCTTTTTGAGGTTTTGGCGCATCTTGTTTTCAATATTGGAGAAAAGAACGGAACAGCCTTCTCAAGATCAGTCCTGGCAGGGGTCATCATAGGTTTTACAGGACTGCTGAGGGGAGCCATGCAAGGCTTTCACCTTTATGATCTTATAGTATCGATCCTGTGCGGATTGATGGTCTTTTCGATTTCTGTCGTTCTGGCGTCTTGCTCCGAGATGTTCCGGCAGCCGAAGTCCAGGTATGTATTCGACGGGAAGACTTTCTTTTCGAAAACCGTACTGGTAAGTATAGTCATAATAAGCCTTGAAGGCGTAACGCTATGGAACTGTGAACTGGGAGCGGTGCTGGCAGGACTGGCTGTTATCATAATCGCAAGGAGAAAGGGAAGCAGCGCCGGCGCATTGATGGGCACGGTAATGGGTATGGTGATAGCTCTTTACGATTTGCCTGCATCGCTTCAGATCCCCGGTATGTTCGCGCTGGCCGGGGCTATGGTCGGGCTCCCGGTGAAGAACCGGGTTGTGAGCACAGTCATGTGGACAGCGGTAGTCATCTTTTTCTCCGGTATTTCAGTTCTGGGCGGAGGCCTGATAATCAAATATTATGAAGCATTGGCGGCGGGGATCCTGTTTCTGCTTATTCCCGGACCGGTTATCAATTTTCTGTGCGATGAGCTTGCCGGTATTAAGATAAGGACCGAAAACGCAGAGGCATATGATGCGGCAAAAAACCATGAGGCCGCAGATAAGCTTTATGTCCTGAGCAAGGCTCTTTCACGGGTATCCAGAAGTATTGAGGAGACGGTAGCAGAGGATGAAGAGGATACGGACTCCATTGCTCAGTGGATAATAGAAGCAGTCGCCGAAAAGGTATGCAATCGCTGCAGCATGTGTGACAGATGCTGGAATACATACTTTTATAAAACCTATAAGCTGATCGAAGAAACCATTTCAGACCCCAAAACCGATGAAATGGGACAACCTGAGCTTCCGGCATGGTTCAGAAGCCTGTGTACGAAACAGGATAAATTTATCGATGCTCTTGAAACAGGATACTCCATATATAAAGCCGATAAGGTATGGAGGCAGAAACTGCGTGAGAGCCGAATGCTGCTTGGCAAACAGGCTGCCATCATTTCAGGGGGGATCATGGCTTTTGCCAGAAGTCTCAATGAAACAGTAAGCCGGGATACCGAAGTGGAGGAAAGGCTGCTTTGCGCTGCCGGAAGCAGAAATCTGCCTGTATCAGGATTCAGATATAAATCAGGCAATGAAGCTAAGCCTTATCTGGAGGTATTATTTGAAACAAGGCACAAACTGAACGCAAATGATCTGGATGAAATGGTGCAGGAGAATGTTCACAGGAATTTTATCCGCATTGGTGAATGCAGAAGAGATCTTTTAGGATATACGGTCGTACGCTATATGAAAAAACCAAAGTATAAGACCATTACGGGAATAGCCCGCGCCAGCAGGGAAAACCAGAACATTTCCGGTGACAATTTTGCCTTCTTCATAACTAATCATGGTTACCATATAAGCGCCATCAGCGACGGCGCAGGAAGCGGCAGAAGGGCAGAAAGATTCAGCCGCACCACTATCCAGATGCTTGAGAATATGCTGGAAGATGGTATCGACATCAACCTTGCGATAAGGTTCCTTAATCTGTACCTCAATCTCCGGGGAGAGAACGACAGGCTAGCTACTATGGACATCTGCGCCATCGATCTTTCCAACGGGGAGACCTCATTTTTCAAATATGGCGCTCCGCCTTCATTTATAAAAAGCCGGCATGAAACCCAGAAAGTAGATACGGAAGGTGAACCCGACAGTCTGGTGACAGTTCATTACAAGCCTGCGAACCTTTCAGGCGGGGATTTTGTGATCATGTTTTCAGACGGTGTGCTGGACACATTTTCAGAGGAAGGAGAAAGCCTTGGCCTGCAAAACTTCATTGACGGACTGGATACGGTAAACTCGCAGCAAATAGCCGACAGCATTTTGCAGGAGGCTTTGAGCCGCAGCAAAGAGAAACATGACGATATGACCGTATTGGTGACTAAACTGTGGTAGCAGATAAAAACATATCGGCAACCTGATAAACGTTTCCTGCTCCCATGGTCAGTATGAGATCTCCGGCGGCCGTATTTTCATGAAGATATTTCACTATATCATTAAAATCTGATATATAGACAGCGTTTCCGGTATTCAGGTTTATCCTGTCTGTCAGGGTGCGTGAGTTTATGATGCCTGTGTCCTTTTCCCGCGCAGCATAGATGTCGGTCACAATGACCGTGTCCACCAGGGCGAAGGCTCTTGAGAAATCATCCAGAAGCTCATGGGTCCTGGTGTATGTGTGAGGCTGGAAGACGCATATAAGACGGTTGGTTGCAAGTACCCTGGCAGCTGTCAATGTCGCCTGGATCTCTGTCGGATGATGCGCGTAGTCATCCATGACTTGGATATTGTTTATTATTCCTTTATGCTCAAGGCGTCTCCTGGTTCCCTTGAAATTCCCGATACCTTTTATTATAGCCTCTTTTGGGACTCCGAGCCCGCTGCAGGCCGCGATGGCTGCGAGGGCATTAGAAACGTTGTGCATTCCGGGAACTGAGAGCTTGACAGTGCCCCATGCGGTTTTGTTATGAAGGATGATGAAATCAGCGTAACCTTCCTTCATAGTTATCTTGTCGCATGTCCATTCAGCCTCGGGAGAATTGATCCCATAGGTTATGACCGGACGGGTCAGTACTTTTGAAATGCTCTTTGTATGAGGGTCATCCAAATTGAGCACGATCAGCCCCGGAGTCCTTACGTTCGAAAGAAAAGCTTCGAATGAACTCTTTATATGCTCGATATCCCTGAAGAAGTCCAGATGATCGGCGTCTATGTTGAGCACTACGGCCAAAGACGGCCTGAAATGCAGGAAGCTGTTTTTGTATTCGCAGGCCTCGGCTATGAAGTATGAGCTGTTGCCGATCCTCGTGTTGCCGCCTATGATGCCCAGAATGCCTCCCACATGTATGGTAGGGTCAAGACCTGCTTCCAGCAGGATCGAAGATATCATGGAAGTAGTAGTTGTCTTGCCGTGTGTACCGGATACGGCGATGCAGTTTTCGAACTGATCCATGATGGCGCCCAAAAGCTCGGATCTTTCAATTGTGGGTATATTACAGTTTCTGGCTTCGATAAGCTCCGGATTGTCCTGAGATACGGCTGCGGTGTATACTACCAGATCCTGGCCGGAAATATTTCCCGCACTGTGCCCGATGTTTATGACTGCTCCCATGTCTCGCAGTCTTTTTGTTATTTCTGTTTCCTGAAGATCTGAACCTGTTATTTTAACATCCTTGTTCATCAGAATTTCGGCAAGCCCGCTCATGCTGATGCCGCCGATTCCGACCATATGGACTGTCATATTGTTCCTATCGAATCTAAAGCTTCGGTTTTCCATTTTATTCTCCATTTCACATAATTCAGATTGAATTATATATCAAATACAAGCAATTGTGCAATTCAATAATATGGCCTCTCGGGGCCTGGTCTGGGCAGAGACCTTCCCGAAAGAATTTTACCATGATTTATCAATATTATTCTCAAGATTTATTCTATGGTGTTGAATCGATGAAAATGCGTATTTTATGAGCTTTTCAAGATTGCTGTATATATTTGTAATGGAAAATATTAAAAATTATTTTTTAAAAAGAAGGAATTTTGGAATTTTTGGCGAATTTATATTATCAAATATACACTACATTGTTAAGTATCGGAAGGTGGGCTGCTAAGATGGAGATTACAGACATTAGGATTCGCAAAGTTGAAGCAGAAGGAAAAATGAAAGCAGTGGTGTCGGTCACTTTTGACAATGAATTTGTAGTACATGACATCAAAATTATCGAAAGTCAAGGGGGATTATTTATTGCAATGCCCAGTCGCAAGACACCAACAGGGGAGTTCAGAGACATTGCGCATCCTATTAACGCAGAGGCTAGAAACAAAGTTCAGAATGCCATACTGGAGAAATATCAATCCATGTTGGCTGAAGAAGAGGCCGCTGGCGCGACCAGCAATGAGTAAATATTTCTGAAATAGCCAATGAGATTTAGGCACTTCATTATTAAGAAGTGCCTACTTTGTTGCTTTAAAATATGTAAAATGTCAATTGCATTACATAGATAAAAGTGAGAGAATGATGTGTGTGATATATTCGCGCATAATATTTTTGTCTCTGAGACAAAATCTGGGAGGGTTTTTAACTCATGCACAAACTTGTGGCTTTGATCTTTGCAGCGGGTGAAGGAACCGGAATGAATTCATCCGTAGCAAAGTATGCCCATAAGATATGCGGACAGGCCATGATATCTTATGCTATAGAATCAACTGTTGAAGCAGGTTCTGATAACATAATGATTATTTTGGGCCAGAACGGTGACGATATAAAAGAGTTTTTGCCGGAGAACGCTGTCATAGCTGATATGACCGGAACCACAGGCATATGGAATGCAATATTGAAGCAAAAGCATCTTCTTGAAGATAAAAACGGAACACTTCTTGTTTTACCGGCCGATTACCCGGCCATGACCGGAGAAACCCTGAAAGCCGCGTTCAATTATCATATTGAAAACAATAATCAGGCGACTGTATTGACTGATCCCAAAGGTGAATTGTCGGAAATATGTTTCTTTGATATTGATACTCTGAATAATATCCTGATTGCCTTAAATAAAGAAAACGGGGAAAAAGCGACTGCCCTCAGCGATATATTGAGAACAGTCGAAGCAACAGGGAAGAAGGCTGGCGGTTTCTCCATATCGATGTCCGAGGAGCTTATAAAGGTCGATGACAGGATCGGCCTTGATGAAGCCGAGCAGATCATTCTGAAAAGAATTATAAGAAAGCATATGGAAAACGGCGTGACATTCCGTCTTCCTCACACTTCTTTCATCCATGCGAAAGTAAGGATAGGAAAAGATACCGAGATCCTGCCAGGAACTATTCTGGAAGGGAATACGGTTATCGGTGAAAGATGCGTGATAGGGCCCAATTCCCGCATAGAGGATGGAATGGTGGGCAATGATGTAAGCTTTATGAATTCTGTGATGACCCAATCACAAATAGGTGACAATACGAAAGTTGGTCCTTTCGCCTATATCAGACCCGGCTCCAATATAGGCAGCAACATCAAGATAGGTGACTTTGTTGAAATAAAGAACTCAACAATTGGGGATAATTCTAAAATACCTCATCTTTCCTATGTGGGAGATGCTGATATCGGAAGGCATGTTAATGTCGGCTGCGGAGCGGTAGTAGTAAACTATGACGGGAAAAAGAAGCACAGAACCGTTGTCGGAGACTATGCCTTTGTGGGGTGCAACGTCAATCTTGTATCACCGGTTACTGTTAAAGATAATTCCTATATAGCCGCAGGCTCAACCATTACCGATGAGGTTCCCGAATACGCTCTGGCTATTGCCAGAAGCAGACAGACTGTTATAAAAGACTGGGTCATAAGAAAAGGTTTAGATAAAAAATAATTTTTACGGAGCACTGCTGCTCCCTGGATTTATTATTATATTTGGAGGTTGTTTAGACTTATGAATCTTCATGGTAAGGACATTAAGATTTTCGCCGGGAATTCCAACAAAGAGCTTGCGGAGGAGATCTCATTAAAGGTCGGATTACCATTAGGTGCATCCATTGTCTCCAGATTTTCCGATGGCGAGATCGCCATCAGTATCAACGAAGTGGTACGCGGTTCGGATGTATTTATCGTTCAGTCCACGTGCACTCCCGTCAATGAAAACCTCGTAGAGCTTCTTATACTGATAGACGCTCTGAAACGTGCTTCGGCAGGCCGCATCACAGCCGTTATACCTTATTTCGGATATGCGCGGCAGGACAGAAAAGCAAAAGCAAGGGATCCGATCTCAGCCAAGCTGGTTGCAAATCTCATAACGACAGCAGGAGCCGACAGGGTTCTTACCATGGATCTTCATGCGCCTCAGCTTCAGGGATTTTTTGACATTCCGGTGGATCATCTGCTTGGAACGCCTATTCTTGCTCAGCATTTTTATAAAAAATTCGCGGGGAATACAGATGATGTCGTGGTCGTATCCCCGGACATCGGAAGTGTGGGAAGATCAAGAAGGTTTGCCGAAAAGCTGGACGTGCCCCTCGCCATCATAGACAAAAGAAGACCCAAGGCAAATGTTTGTGAGATCATGAATATTATCG
The DNA here is from genome assembly GCA_012840245.1 of Clostridiaceae bacterium. GTDB lineage: Bacteria > Bacillota > Clostridia > DSM-8532 > DSM-8532 > DTU059. The sequence continues at coordinate 15,494 of DULR01000063.1, read as the reverse complement.
GCGATGTAAAGGGAAAACGCGTCATACTGGTTGATGACCTTATCGACACTGCAGGAACAGTGGTGAATGCCGCAAATGCGCTGAAGGATATGGGAGCGACTGAAGTATACGCATGCTGCACTCACGGAGTGCTTTCAGGTCCGGCCATCGACAGGATACGCACCTCAGCAATAAAGGAACTGGTTACACTTAATACCATTCCTCTTACAAACGAAAAGAAGATCAGCAAGATTACGGTTCTTTCGGTAGCCGACGTATTTGCCGAAGCGATCGAAAGAATCTATGGAGATATGTCCATCTCATCATTGTTTACCCAGCAATAAGGATTGATCGAGGTAAGTATGTTCGTATTGGCAGGTTTGGGCAATATGGGCCCCAAATATGAGCGAACCCGGCATAATGTCGGGTTCGATACTATTGACTTCCTTGCAGCCAAATACAGAATAAACAGTTTTAAACTGAAGCATAAGGCATTGATAGCCGAAGGGATCATTCAGGGACATAAAACTCTTCTGGTGAAGCCTCAGACATATATGAACAACAGCGGTGAGGCCATCAGGGAGATCATGGATTATTATAAGATCCCTCCCGGGAATCTTGTTGTCATATATGACGATGTCGATATCGACGTAGGGCGGTTAAGGATCAGAGCTAAAGGCAGCGCAGGGACCCATAACGGCATGCGGTCCATATTGAGCCATATCAAAACCGAGAATTTTCCAAGGATCCGGATAGGCATAGGGAAGGCTCCTGATAATATGGATATGGCCGATTATGTCCTGAGCCGCTTTTCAGAAGAAGAGAGAAAGCTTATCAATGATGCGATAGAAAAAGCCTCACTGGCAGCGGTCACTATTGTCTGTGCGTCAGTGGAGATAGCCATGAGCAGGTATAACGGGTAAAATACACATGAAAACTTGTAGGTGTAGCCCAGCACTAAGGGGCGCTACAAATACTAATGACCATGTCATGTCACCAGAACCGTCCCCGTGACAGTTATGAAGCGTTGAAAACCCGGTAAACGCCGCGGCCTGCCTGCTTTGCAGAATACATGGCGGCATCTGCCATTTTCTTGAGATTTACCAGATCCGTCGAATGTTCTGGATAAAGAGCAATGCCGGCGCTTATGAGGACAGGCAGCATTGCATTGCCGATCTTTCGGGGCTGGGCAAGAGCTTCGATCAGTTTGTCAAGGGCTGAGCTTGCCTCTTCTTTTCCCGCCTTTGGTATGAAAACAAGGAATTCATCGCCTGATATCCTTATCTTTAACGATTCTTTCGGCATGATCCGGGCAAGATCCTTCGCAAAGGATTTCAGAAGATCATCTCCACTATCATGACCGTATGTATCGTTTATGGTCTTCAGGTTGTCTATGTCGATGAAAACGAGAGCTCCTTTATTTCCATGGACCGAAAGCGACTGGACTATGCGGTCAGGGAAGGTCCTGCTGCTCAGGCATCCTGTCAGGGGATCCCTCTCTATCTCGACACGAAGCCTTTCATTGTCCTTTTTGAGTTTGAAGAGCATGAGCTGAGCTTTTGTAAAGACCTGTTGGCGATGAAGATTTTCATCCTCCAGCTTCCTTGTTATATCCTTATATGTAGTCAAAGCTTCAATAAGCATGTCGGTATTGCCCGTATACTGGCAAACTTCGGCCAGGGTCAGGGCGGCATTGCGTTTCAGAACGGGATAATCAAGCTTCATAACGAAATTAAAAGCTTCCAGAACGGTATTGTATGCTTCTTCACAGCAATCGCTGCTTAGATACAGTTTGCCCAGGTCGATGCGAATCTGTACCAGATAATATTCATTGGAAGTTTCCTGCGCGAGAGCCAGAGCTTTCAAAAACAGATCCCTGGCTTCCTGGATCTTGTTCTGACTCAGTCTGATCTTTCCCAGTATGTAATAGCTCTCGCACATGATCTGAGGATTTTCCTGCCTGACAGATTCTTCAAGAGCCAGATTCACAAATTTCTCGGACTCTTCGACCCTGTTCATGCTGTGGAGCGTATGAGCCAGGTTGCGATAAACGATACATCTGGGGAATAAGTTCAGTTCCTCGTTGCGACACTTGTCAAGAAGTGTATAAAGATAATCGATGGCGCTTTCATAATCGCCAAGCTCTGTCAGGATACTGCAGATATTGTTGTAGACACGGCACTCTATATCGGGGTAATCATTAGTTTTGGATATTTCAAGAGCTTCCAGCAGATGGTCAAGGCTTTTTGAAATGATACCCAGATTGTAATAGGCTATGCCGAAAGAGTTCGCTGCTCTTGCCGACCGCACTTTGTCTCCGAGGCTGTTGGCGATCGAATAGCAAATGCTCAGATGCTCTATGGCCTCTTCATTGTTTCCGCAGGACATCAATGAACGGGCCAGACGAAAATGGCTCTCATATATGCCTATGTCATATTGGATAGATTTGGACAATTCCAGTGCTTTCTGTGCAAACTCAATATCTTTGCCTGAGTAGAGACCTGCCTGCCGGTCACATTCGTCAAGTAATCCATCAACAATTGACCTTTGCTCATTCATAATAATCACCAGACATATTCAAGAATATAGTTCGGAACTCATGCACAAAAAATTGAGCAGCAAATCAAGCATTCAAAATTGTAGGAGTAATTGAAAATTTATTATAGCATGAGTAAACAATAAAATAAAGTCCAGGAAATACCAATGCTTTCAGGTTCACTGAAAAGCACGCGGGATCAAAAATGATGCCGGAAATAATTTTAAGCAATAAAGCCGCAAACTCAATTGATTTTTAAAATGGTATAAAGTATAATGGGTATAATAATTTTACGGCTATATAAATTCTGTATTTTGTATACAAAACCAAACGTTCGGAAACAAATATTAATGGAGGATTGATGATGATGGACAGGTTTGAAAAACTCGGACTTACATTTGATGATGTATTACTGGTGCCGCAGTATTCACAGGTGCTTCCCAAGGATATCGACGTTTCGACATACCTGACGAATGAAATCAAACTGAATATCCCGCTTGTCAGTTCAGCAATGGATACAGTCACCGAGGCAAGAATGGCCATAGCCATTGCACGTGAAGGCGGCATTGGTATTATTCATAAAAACATGTCGATCGAGCAGCAGGCAACTGAAGTTGACAAGGTCAAACGGTCCGAGCACGGGGTAATAGTCAATCCGTTTTCCCTTACACCTGACCACAGCATAGAGGATGCAAATGAACTGATGGCAAAATACAGAATTTCAGGCGTACCCATCACCGAGAACGGAAAGCTGGTAGGCATACTGACCAACAGGGATTTGCGGTTCCTGACAGATTACAGCCAGAAGATCGGTGAAGTCATGACCAAGGACAATCTGGTCACAGCACCGGTTGGAACAACTCTCGCAGAAGCGAAGGAAATCCTGCGCAGGTATAAAATAGAGAAACTTCCCCTTGTAGATGAGAAAGGATACCTCAAGGGCTTGATAACCATAAAAGATATAGAGAAGGCGATCCAATACCCGAATTCAGCGAAAGATAAGAACGGAAGGCTCCTGGTAGGCGCTGCAGTAGGTGTGACCGCCGATATGATGCAAAGGGTAGAAGCGCTTGTGAATGCCAATGTAGATGTTATCACCATCGATTCGGCTCATGGCCATTCAAAGAACATAATCGGCGCCGTAGCTCAGATAAAGGATGCATATCCTGATGTCCAGATCATCGCAGGCAATGTTGCCACCGCAGAAGGGGTCAAAGCTCTGGCAGAGGCAGGAGCCGACGCAGTGAAGGTCGGTATAGGCCCCGGCTCAATTTGCACCACACGCGTTGTGGCAGGAATAGGGGTGCCTCAGATCACAGCCATATACGACTGCAGCATCGAAGCCAGAAAACACAATATACCCATTATCGGAGACGGTGGTATAAAATACAGCGGAGATATCCCCAAAGCCATAGCTGCCGGTGCAAATACGGTCATGATAGGAAACCTTTTTGCCGGTACCGAAGAGAGCCCAGGAGAGTCCGAGATCTTCCAGGGCAGACGGTTCAAGGTCTACAGAGGTATGGGATCTCTGGGCGCAATGAGCAAAGGAAGCAAGGACCGTTATTTCCAGGAAGGGACTACGAAGCTTGTGCCTGAAGGCGTGGAAGGCCGTGTGCCTTATAAGGGACCTCTTTCCGAAGTGGTGTTCCAGCTTGTTGAAGGTCTGAAGCATGCAATGGGATACTGCGGGACCAGGACCATAGAAGAGCTTCAGAAGAACTCCAGGTTCATCCGAATAACAAGCGCCGGACTTAAAGAAAGCCATCCTCACGATGTCTATATAACGAAGGAAGCTCCCAACTACAGTATACAGATATAATTTTGCATCCGGATAAAATCCATCTTATTTCAGTTATCATTGTTGGATGAGCCAAATATTATTTAGCAGGAAGAAAGCCTTTGGAGCCATAATGAACATAGGTCTCCTTCTGCCTGTCAAAAAAAAGAAATGGAAGCCTGTTTCTTTGGAAATCCGTTATGTTGAAATTCTGGAAGATATCAATCTGGTAGTGTGCTATATATCCTGCCTGGGGTCAGATGCCATTTACCGCAAAGGAACCAGAAGAAGGCTCAAGGCCAAACTGGATGCGATGTTCCGGGAAGGGAACGTCTGGCCGGTTTTTGAGCATTCATGGATAAAAGGCTTTTACCAAAGCAAAGATTACCGTTTTGACGAGATCCTGCGGGAAGTGGCCGTTGGTCGCACCGATGAGATCATAAGCAAAATAAAGGGGCTGGGGATCCTGGCTAATAAAGAGATACTGGTGACAGGACAATCAGCCCATCTGGAATATGCGATCGAAAAACTTATTACCAAAGTCAAAACAATGAATATACTGATACCGGAAGGGGCTAGCGAACCTCGTGAAGCTGAAAAGGCTTTCGCTGAAACAGGGATACCTGTCCATATAACCACTGATTTCGATATATTGAAGCGTGTCAGGCTGTGGCTGAGGTTCCCTGATGATCACGAAAGCTTCGATGTGCTTCCCGAAAGGTTTGACGGAACTATTGTTGATCTGGGAGCCATGAAAATCATAGATACGAAATTGAGAAAAATTTTCAGCATCAACATAGAATTTTCAGACAGGATCAAGAGAAGAATAGGACAACAGATATTAAATTCATTGGAGAAAGGAGCCCTTGAAGGATTTATGGTTGCAGTGTGCGCAAATGCTTGGGATATCAGCGTTTCAGAGGCCTCCGTCCTCCTTGATATGAGGCTTTCTTTTCAATCTTGACATCCCAATAGCCCTGCACTATAATGTATCGTAATGCTAATTAAACTGATTACAGAATTAACAAGTATTCTCGCTATCGGGGGGCAGGCGTAATACTTTAAAAGGGGAGAAAAAAATGAGCAAAAAGGAAGTCCTTCTTACTTACGAAGGTCTTAAAAAGCTTGAGGAAGAACTGGAGTACCTCAAGGGAGAAAGAAGAAAAGAGATTGCTGAAAGAATAAAACAGGCGCTTGCATTCGGAGATATTGCGGAAAATTCTGAATATGACGAGGCAAAAAATGAACAGGCACAAAATGAAGGTCGTATAGTTCAATTGGAGACAATGCTGAAAAATGCGATAATCATAGACGAGGACGAAGTTGATACAAAGGTCGTGAACCTTGGTGCCAGAGTTAAAATACAGGATATCAAGTCAAAGGAAGAATACGATTATCAGATAGTCGGTTCAACGGAGGCCGATCCGGCATCCAGCAGAATATCGAATGAGTCTCCGGTTGGAAGCGCATTATTGGGTCACAAGGTAGGCGATACTGTCGAAATTGAGGTACCCGGCGGCAAGATCAGGTATAAAATAGTGGATATCTACAAGTAATTATTCTTGTTTGTATTTTTAATTTGGGGTATAATTATGTTTCGATAACATAACAGTTTACATAAATAATGTAAGCTGTTTTCTTTTTATGGCAATGGGAGGTTAACATGTCGGATATTATTGAAAACTATACTCGTCAGCATGAATCAATTGAAACAGAAGATCTTAACGAAATTTTAAGGGTCAGACGCAGCAAGCTCGCTGAGCTTCAGGAAGCGGGAAATGATCCTTTTCATATCGTCAAATATGACGTGACTCACAGAACAGGCGAAATCCTGGCCAACTTCGAGGCTTTTGAGAATAAAAACGTATCCCTGGCCGGAAGGCTGATGAGCAAGCGCGGAATGGGAAAATCCAGCTTCTGCGATATTCAGGACAGAGACGGTAAGATCCAGCTTTACGTCAGGATAAACGATCTGGGTGAGGATAAATACGAAGACTTCAAAAAGCTTGACATCGGCGATATAATCGGTGTTACCGGAAGAGTATTCAAGACCCGCATGGGTGAAATATCAGTGCATGTTGAAACCTATACTCTGCTTTCCAAATCCCTGAGGCCACTGCCTGAAAAGTTCCATGGCCTTAAGGATCCGGACATCAGATATCGTCAGCGCTATCTGGATCTGATTATGAATCCTGATGTAAAAAAGACCTTTATGACCAGAAGCCGTACAATAGCGGCCATAAGGAGATATCTGGATGAAAGAGGATTCCTTGAAGTGGAGACTCCTATCCTGAACACCATAGCGGGAGGAGCTGCGGCACGGCCTTTCATAACCCACCACAATACTCTCGGCATAGACATGTATCTCAGGATCGCACCTGAGCTGTATCTGAAGAGACTCATCGTAGGCGGACTGGAACGGGTTTATGAGTTGGGGAGGATGTTCCGTAACGAAGGGATATCCATCAAGCATAATCCTGAGTTTACGATGATGGAAGTATATCAGGCATATACAGATTACCACGGCATGATGGAGCTGGCTGAAGACATGATCTCGACCGTTGCTCAGGAGGTTCTGGGCACTATGAAGATAACGTATCAGGGCCAGGAGATAGATTTGACTCCTCCGTGGACAAGGCTTACCATGACCGAAGCGGTATTGAAATATGCAGGCGTTGACTTTGACAAAGTCAATACTGACGAGGAAGCCAGAGAGATAGCTAAAGCGAAGGGCCTGGAGCTTGAAGGCAATCCCGTAAGGGGCGAGATCTTAAGCCTGCTGTTCGAAGAATTTGCAGAACCGAACCTGATCCAGCCCACATTCGTCATTGACTACCCTGTAGAGATTTCGCCGCTGACAAAGCGCAAGCCTGATAAACCTGAACTTACCGAACGCTTTGAATTGTTCATAACAGGCCGTGAATTCGGTAACGCCTACTCGGAATTGAACGACCCCATCGACCAGAAAGAGCGTTTCATAGCCCAGGTCAAGAAAAGAGAGGCCGGGGACGAAGAGGCCAATATGATGGACGAGGATTTCATTACTGCTCTGGAACACGGGCTTCCTCCCACCGGCGGTCTGGGCATAGGCATAGACAGACTGATAATGCTGTTTACTGATTCATTTTCCATCAAGGATGTTTTATTGTTCCCCACAATGAAACCTAAGGAAAAGGAATGACGGTAGATTATGATGGAAAGAGACAAAGCGCTGGAGATCCTTGAACTGCCTGATGATGCGACCATCGAGGATATTGAAAAGAGAATGCTGGTTCTTTACAAGAAGTTCAGGCAAATGGATAAGGATGAGAGAGGGTATACCCTCGAGGATATCGACAAAGCCTACAAAAGCCTGAAAGGGATCAGCTATGTCGATCCTGAGGAAGAAAAGAGAAAGAAGCAGCGGAAGGAAAACCCGAACCCGATCTTCAAACTGCTCAAGGTAGATGAGGAAAAAGCGCTGAACTTTATTTATTACTACAAATGGCATGCCCTCGGGATACTAGCTGCAATAGTATTTATCGTTATGACGGTCATTTCGCTGGTCAACAGGGTGGATCCGGACCTTAAGATACTGATTGCGGGCAAAATCTACATGGCCGAAACTCAGACATTCGCTCAAAAGATCTCAGAAGAGCTGGAGACTGTTGAACATGCTCAGGTCCAGAACATATACCTGACAGACGAGGCAAGATCTGAAGTCGATTATGCCATGCAGAGCAAATTCACTGTTGAAATTGCAGCAGGAAATAACGATATTTTTATTATAGATGAAGAAAAGTATTTTCTGCTTGCAAAACAGGGAGCATTCAGGCCTGTAAAGGAATTTATAAAAGATCTGGGAGCGCTGGGGATCGATCAGGAGCAGAATGAGGATCTCATCGTAACCATGGAGCTGAATGACGACGTTACATACGACCCCGATCTTTACGGCATAGATGTAAGCGACAACAAGTACCTGCTTGATGCGGGCATTATCTCTGAACGAATGATTCTGGCTTTCGGCGCAGCGGGAGAATATCCCGAAAATGCCGTGGCTTTTGCGGAGCTGATATTCAAATAAATGAGAAACGGTCCATGTGACTGGAATGCCGGTGCTTTGCCTGTATTGACAGTGAATTACGGCATGATAATAAAATTTCGAGCATGTATGGCCGAAAAACGGCCGGATGGAGGTCAAGATGTTTGAGTTGAGTACTGGAAACAGTGACAACAACAGGTATGTGATTTCTGTAAAAGGTGAAATTGACATTTATTCCGCACCCGGCTTTAAAGAAAGTCTTTATCAGTCAATCAGCGACGTAGGTCAGGATATCGTTCTGGATTGCAGCGATCTGACTTACATTGACAGTATGGGCCTTGGGATTCTGGTAGGTGTATTGAAGAGAGTCAAAGAAAAAGGCAACAACATGATCATCAGGAACCCCAGGAGCACAGTGCGCAAACTTTTCAGGATCACCGGGCTTGACAAGGCGTTTGTGATCGAGGAGGTCTGACCATGAAGCAGACGGATACAGTGTCATTATGCATTCCCATGAAAGCCGAATATGTAAGCATTGCCCGGTTGACCGCTTCGGGGATAACCAGCAGAGCAGGTTTTGACATAGACACTATCGAAGATATAAAGGTGGCTCTTTCTGAGGTACTGGGAAAGATAATAGAAAAAAAGCCTTTGACAGACAGGATAAACATAGATTTTGTCTGCCAGAGTGACGGTATACGGATCAATATAAATATACCGGACAACATTCCGGACTTGTTCGATAATGAAGATGATAAGTTTGCTCTTGCTATTATCAGATCTTTGATGGATGAAATGGAAATGATAAAGCAGGAACATATTATCACAATGGTTAAAAAGCTCGGAAAGGCAGTTTGAAATGGGCAAAAAGCCGGACGTTACAAATATAAATGATCTGTCAGAAAAAGAATTGTTTGAGTTGTACAGCCGGGACAAGGATATAAATGTTCGCAACCAGATTGTCTCGAGGTACATGTATTTGGCTGATATCATATCAAAGAAATTTGTCAACCGCGGGGTAGAGTGCGATGATATATATCAGGTAGCGTGTGTTGCCCTCATTAATGCTGTTGAAAGATTCAACATTGCCGAGGATGTCAAATTCGTCAGCTTTGCCACTCCTACCATAATCGGAGAAATAAAGAGATATTTCAGGGACAAGGCTTCTGTGATCCGTATACCGAGGCGGATTTATGAGGTTTATCAGAAGGTAAACCAGGCAAGGGAATATCTGATGCAGAATCTCAAAAGGGCACCGAGGGTGGATGAGATCGCCGAATATCTTAATATGAAGGAAGAAACCATCCTTGAAATAATAGAATCCTGGAATGTTTACAATATCCAGTCCTTCGATCAGACTGTTTACGATGAAGACAATCTTGAGCTGCATGAAACAGTCGGTGAAGAGGATGATACCTTTGAAAAGATCAACAACCGTGATTTTCTTGAAAAAGCGATGGACAACTTTGATATGACCGAAAAGCAGTTCATCAAGCTCCGCTTCTTTGAGAACAAGACACAAAAGGAAATAGCAAGCTACTTCCATGTTTCACAGATGTACATATCTCGCCTGGAAAAAAGGACTCTGGAAAAATTCAGAATGATTTTAAAGAAATAAAACAGGGTATATACTTTAATGTAATGTAAATCTATGATGACCGGTCATGGATTCTTGTGCTAATGGAGGTCAGCAAAATTTATGAAGGTTGATTACAGCCGGGAGCAAAAAATATACGGCGAAGATATCAGTTCCGATGCTTACGAAGTGTGCAGGGAAGTTAAAAATATATTGGATATACTCAGGATGAAATATTCGCTTGATTCGGAACAATGCTTTGATATAAAAGTCATTCTGTGTGAGCTTCTTCAGAATGCCATCAAACATGGGAACGATTTTGACCTGAATAAAAAAATACATCTGGATCTGTGGGTGAACGAGGAAACCAAGGTTCTGGGGATCACTGTCAAGGATCAGGGCTGCGGATTCGATCCCCCTGCAAAAAAAGATCTGTATTATTCAATTGACAGAGATCCTGTGAATATGGATGAATCAGGAAGAGGTCTGTTTATAGTCAGCGAATTGTGTGATTGTATGGAATTCAACACAACAGGCAATGCAGTGACCGTATTGAAGAAGCTGTAGAACCTCCGTACATACAGCTTTATTTCCCGGCACCGCCGGGTTTTTTGACTTATTCCCGGATAAAATTATAAAGAAACACAAGCACGAAAATGAGATGCAAAAGACGAGCAAAAGAAGGCCTGTCAAAATGAACAGGCTGAAGGTAAGGGAAGGGCAAACTCTTACATTGTCCATGACCCCCGCTTATGATATAATTTATTTATAACGATTTTGCTTATAAACACCAGCAGGCGGAACAATGGACAACAGAGGCGGCCAACAGCTTGAATCCAGTAGTTAGGAGTTGATATAAATGATAAAATGTTCCATATGTAAGGAAAATGTAGCGGTTGTATTCATTACCCGTGTTATAGATGGAAAAACAGAACCTATGGGGCTTTGCATGTCATGCGCGCAGAAGCAGGGGCTTGCTCCATTGCAGCAGATGATCATGCAGTCGGGCATGACTCAGGAAGACCTTGAAAACCTGAGCAATCAGATGTCGGAAATGTTCGGCTCGATGAATATGGATGAGTTTATCCAGTCTCTTCCTCATGACAACACACAGATCACCGAAAAGAATGACCTGAACGACAGCAGTTCCATGCTCCGTTTCCTTAACAATGCTTTTTCCAAATTCGGTCCTTCTGCCGAGGCAAATAATAGTTCAGACAAGGCAGCCGGCAAGCAGGTCAGGAATCCGGAACCGAAGCAGGGGAGGATGTCCAGGAAAAACCTGAATGCTTTCGGCACGAATCTCAATGAAAAGGCAATGGCCGGAGAAATCGACTGCGTAGTAGGAAGGGAAAAGGAAATCGAAAGGGTGATCCAGATCCTGAACCGCAGGACCAAGAATAACCCTGTTCTGCTCGGCGAGCCTGGTGTGGGGAAGACAGCCATAGCCGAAGGGCTTGCGCTCAGGATCGTTGATAAAAAGGTTCCTCCCAAGCTCATGGAAAAGGAAATATATCTTCTGGATCTGGCGGCCATCGTTGCCGGAACGCAGTTCAGAGGCCAGTTCGAAGCCAGGATGAAATCCATAATAGAAGAAGCCAAGGCCCAGAAGAATGTGATATTGGTTATCGATGAGGTCCATAATATAGTAGGCGCTGGAGAGGCCGAAGGCGGTGCCATGAACGCCGCAAATATCCTGAAGCCGGCACTGGCCCGCGGAGATGTACAGATAATAGGCGCTACGACACTGGAGGACTACAGGAAATATATCGAAAAGGATTCTGCTCTGGAAAGAAGATTCCAGCCGGTGACCATAAATGAGCCTACCATAGAAGAAAGCATAGAGATACTCAAGGGAATAAGGCAGTACTATGAAAACTTCCATCAGGTACGGTATTCCGATGAAGTCATCGAAGCCTGCGTGGTTATGTCGGCAAGATATATCCATGACAGGTTCCTGCCGGATAAAGCCATCGACGTCATAGACGAGGCCGGTTCCAGGGTGAATCTGAGAAATACCAAAGCATCCCAGCTCGAACAGTACAGGGCTCAGCTTAAAAAGATCCAGGAGCTGAAAGAGCAGGCCGCGATAATTGACGATTATAAGAGAGCGGCAGACTACAAGGTCGAAGAATGTCAGCTCCAGGAAAAGATCATGGCTCTTGAAAAAGAAATAGGGACGCCTGATGTAACAGTGGACGATATTGCCTATGTGATTGAGAGCTGGACCGGGATACCTGTTCAGCGTATTTCCGAAACCGAAGCCTCAAAGCTTCTCAAGATCGAAGAACGTCTCCACAGGAGAGTAGTCGGTCAGGAGAGAGGCGTTTCCAGCCTTGCAAGGGCAATAAGAAGGACACGGTCTGATTTCTCAAGGAGAAAGAGACCTGCGAGCTTCATTTTCGCAGGACCTACCGGCGTAGGAAAGACCGAGCTTGCGAAAGCTCTTGCAGAAGAACTGTTCGGCAATGAAGATGCGCTGATAAGGCTTGATATGTCAGAATATATGGAAAAACACACCGTATCGAAGCTGATAGGAGCACCTCCGGGATATATAGGCTTCGACCAGGGCGGACAACTGACCGAAAAGATAAGAAGGAAGCCATATTCGGTCATTCTGCTCGACGAGATCGAAAAAGCCCATCCGGATGTATTCAATATTCTGCTTCAGATCATGGAAGACGGGCGACTAACTGACAGCAACGGCAGAACGGTAGGCTTTGAGAACACTATTCTCATCATGACTTCGAATGCCGGAACCAGTCAGAGGACCAATGGCATAGGGTTCAACAAGGACAACTACGATGCCCTTGAGAAAAAGGTCAACAACGCCATCAGAGAACTTTTCAGACCTGAATTCCTGAACAGGGTGGATGAGGTTGTCGTCTTTGAAGAACTCACCAGGGATCAGATCAGAAAGATCCTTGACATCATGCTTGAACAGGTGGCGAACGATGTCAGGGAGAAAGGAATGACGATAGTTTTCGATGAAAAGGCGAAGGAATTCCTGATGGAAAAGGGCTTCGATTCAAAATACGGCGCAAGGCCGCTTAGAAAGACGATACAGAGACATGTGGAGGATGAACTGGCTGAGCTGTTCCTTTCGGGCAAGATAAGAAAGGGCAGCGGAATACAGGTATCAGCAGATGACGGGAAAATAACCATGATAGTGGTAGACCTCCCGGTCCTGAAAACAGCACTGAAAAGATAATCATTCTCCGGCGTGTCATTCTGAGCGAAGCGAAGAATCTTTTCAGGAGGACATCGCACCTACATTTTATTGAGTGAAAACAGCGATCCTAACTTTAAGAATAAAAACCCCGCAGTGATGAAAACATAGGTTTGAAATCATTTTGCGGGGTGTTTTTTATGGAAAAGACATCACATTTCAGTAAAGGCCGGGTTACTGTCTACATCATAATCGCTGTGATCATAATAGCAGCAGTCGCGGCAGGTATCTATTTCCTCAACAATAAAAACAACAGGGAACCTTCCAGAGGGACCTATGTTATCGACTGCAGAGGGAGGTGTTGAAAAATTAATAAAAAGATATCCAAGCATGAATATCAGAAAATGATAGAAGAAAAAGCCCCGGGATCACATATATTGAGAGATGTTTTCGCGGCATTTGTCACAGGCGGTGCCATCTGCTCCGTAGGGCAGATAATAATGCTCATTTTCGAGCAATTTGGTGCCGACAAGGAGACGACAGCTGCTGCGACCAGCATCATAATGGTATTTCTGGGAGCCTTTTTGACAGGCATCAATATTTACGATGATATCGCCAAATTCGGCGGAGCAGGCGCTTCAGTTCCCATAACCGGTTTTTCCAACTCGATCGTTTCTCCTGCGATGGAGTTCAAAAAAGAAGGTTATGTAATGGGAGTCGGAGCGAAAATGTTTCTGATCGCCGGTCCTGTCCTCGTTTACGGGATATTTGCCTCAGTCATTGCAGGATTGGTTTATTTTATCTGGAAGCAGGTGATGTAAATGGCTAAAAAATTAGGGCAGCAAACCATCGTGCTCGACAGACAGCCAGTTATATTAAGCGGTGCCGGAATTGTGGGGAAAAAAGAGGGCGACGGTCCCCTGGCCAGATACTTCGACAATATAATTGATGACGAATATGCAGGGGAAAAAACATTCGAAGCAGCTGAGTCACGGATAATGAAGGATGCGTATATAAAAGCCCTTGAGAAAAGCGGCAAATCTGCTACCGATATAAGCCTTATTTTATCGGGAGACCTCCTGAATCAGTGTACGGCCGCCAGCTATGCGTTCAGGGATGTCAATACGCCTTATATGGGTTTGTTCGGAGCATGCTCCACAATGAGCGAATCGCTGGCCATTGCCGCGATGCTGATCGATGGCGGTTCGGTCGATTATGCAGTGTGCGCGGCATCAAGCCATTTCTGTTCGGCAGAGAGGCAGTTCAGATTCCCTCTGGAATACGGGAATCAGAGGACACCGACCTCCCAATGGACTGTAACAGGAGCTGGAGCTGTCATTCTGGGAAAGGACGGACAGGGTCCGAAGATAACATGTGTAACTCCCGGCATGATCCTGGATGAGGGGATAAAGGATTCAAACAATATGGGAGCCGCAATGGCTCCGGCAGCCTGTGACACCATAATGAAACATCTCCGGGATACCGGAAGAACAGTGGATGATCTGGATATGATACTTACAGGCGATCTGGGCAAGTTTGGATCCGAAATGCTCAGAGACCTGCTTCTGAGGAATAATATCGACCTTAAAAACAAACATAAGGACTGCGGCATGATGATCTATGACCTGGAAACCCAGAACGTGGATTGCGGTGGAAGCGGATGCGGCTGCAGTGCGGTCGTTTTTTCAACATATATCCTGGATATGTTCATGCAGGGCATTATCAAACGTTTGCTCTTCATTGCCACAGGCGCTTTGCTGAGCCCTACCAGGATCCAGCAGGGCGAAACCATACCTGGTATTGCCCATGCTGTTCTGGTTGAAGCATAAGAAGGAGGAATGCAAATGGTTACTGATATATTGAAAGCATTTGTGCTGGGAGGCTGCATATGCGTAATAGGGCAATTGCTCGTTGACCTGACGAAGCTTACTCCGGCCAGGGTCATGGTCATTTTTGTGGTTACAGGCGTTATTCTGGGGATCTTAGGCCTGTATCAGCCTCTGGTTGAATGGGGAGGCGCAGGGGCGTCGGTGCCACTGACCGGGTTTGGCAACGTACTTGCGAAAGGTGTTATAAAAGAGATAGATGAGTCCGGACTGCTTGGCGTTTTTACGGGAGGACTGAAGGCTTCTGCGGCAGGCATAACCGCTGCCATCACTTTCGGCTATATTATATCCATTGCGGCTAAACCAAGGATCAAGTCATAACGTCTAATTAATCAGCTTTCAATTGTCATTCTGTGCGAAACGCAGTGCAGTGGAGAGAAAAGGATCTTCGCCAGGGATACAGTGTACCTTCCGGATGGTCCTTAGTGTAAAATTGTTTTAGGTTAAAAAAACAAGAGACCCCTCTTTTTTGGTAAAATATTGATCAACAAAAAACAAACAAAATACCAAGGAGGAGTCTCTTATGAGTAATATTATATATCAGATT
>DULR01000062.1 GCA_012840245.1 Clostridiaceae bacterium | reverse complement strand
GAAAGGGCCGAATCCCCGGTAAATAGTGTTTTACTTGCCATACATACAATGGGAAAAGGTATAATTATTATACTTTAGGTAGTTATTTTTTTTTAAAAAAGGCTTGACATCCTATGGTATCTGAGCGAAGCGCAGTGAAGAATCTTAACACCTGTATAAAATACCCTGTCATTCTGATGGGACGAAACGATTAAAATCGTTACGACTAAAGTCGTCCCGACCGAAGAATCTTCAAGATCCTTAAATAGGTTCAGGATGACATAAAGGGCAGGCTTACTTTATTTTATACATCTCAGTTATCCGCTTGACGAGCAGAAGAGCTTCTATTTCACTTACAGGTCTTTGGGGAGTAAAACCAGGTATATTATAAAGTCCCTCCAGCAAACCTGATGAGAACATCTGCGCAAATTTGCTCACATCCCTTGCCGTATCGAACTGGGGGATGGCTGCCCGTGCTTCCTCAAGCTCTTTTTCGGTCGCATCCCTGGGATCGTATCCGATCAGCTTATTGGATGCTTTCATGATACTGATCGCAGCTATGTCATAGACAAGGATCCCGTCTGTTCCCATGCTTAAATAGGGATCGATCTCGTTTGATTCCAGACCGAACACCTGATTCATTAATTTTGCCCATTGCTCTATGCTTATAGGCTTATCTACGGCATGATATTCATACAGGTCCGTTCCAATGACGCCTTCGGCCAACTTGAGCATCTCCAGCCTTTTTTTGCTGGATGATATGATGCTGTTCTGTAGGTCTGCCTTGAATTCGTTGTATTCAAGCAATATTTTTTCAACTGTAAGAGTGTTGGTATCAACTTCAGGCAAGTTTTCGCCTTCATCGGCCGGTATCTGTCTGTTGTCAGGCTCATCAGCCGGATCAGAGGCAGGCAGTCCAAGATTTGAGAGTATCCTGTAAAGCATGGAGACTGCTTCCGCCAGGTTTAAGGAATCGAATGGTCTGAAAAGCTTGTTTTTGTCCACCGTAAAGTCTGTAAAACCCAGACAATACGCTTGTCGTACAAGTTCCTGATGACTGTCGTCAATATCAGTCAGATCGGATATCACTTCAGATTTCTGCAGGCTTGCTGCATCACCGCCCAAAGAAAGGGGATATTTCAGGGATAACAGCTTCATGAGGCCTGATACAGCATATTGTCTTTCTATCTGATCATCTTTGGAAAAATCACGAATGTACATTTTTAAGGATTGCCTTTCGTCTTCATGAAAGGAAAAAATTATTTGAACGACTTTTTCCCAGTTTTCAGCTGTTACAGGAAGATAAGGACTTTCATTGCTCAGCATATTTATCTCCAGGAATTCCTTTTTATCCTCACCGATAAACAAAGCGCTGTCCACTTTGAGATAAGGATCAAGGATATATCTCAGTCCTTCAGTTTCTTTTTCGAGAGGGGAAGGCAATTCAGCGGCTTCGGCTTCGATGTTCTTTTTGTATGCGGTAAGAAGCTCTTCTGAAGAATATTGATTTATTTCTATTCCGGTGCTTTGATCCCTGTCAGGTTTCATGAATTTCGGAGTGCATGAGATGATCGAGACTGAAACGATCAGAATGATTAAGAGTATGCCGCCCCTTATTTTCATCACTTTATTCCCCCGTGATATGTTTTTCTCTGATAGATATGTCGGATAAAAGCCGAAAAACCTGTAGAATATTACTTTAAAATAGTGGTATATACTTAAATTAATGCCCACTATTTATTATACTATAGGTTGGGTGCCATTGCTATCATTTGAATCAGATCTTATGAAACCAGAACAAACATTGAGAAAGGGGCCTTAGACTTTATGAAGCACTATTTGGAAAGCATTGAGACTGTGCTTGACCATTATAGCACATCACTGAATGGTCTGGATACATCAGAGGCTGCACATAGACTAGAAAAATATGGCAGGAACAAACTGGCTGAAGGACAGAAAAAGACTCTTCTTGCCCGGTTTTTGGGGCAGCTTGCAGACCCGATGGTCATCGTTCTTATAGCAGCTGCTGTTATATCCGGCGCAGTTTCGGAAATTGCCGACATGATTATCATATTGTCTGTGGTCGTTCTTAATTCGGTTTTGGGAGTCGTGCAGGAGGGAAAGGCTGAAAAAGCCATCGAAGCCCTGCAGCAAATGTCTTCACCGTATTCGAGAGTCAAAAGGAACGGTCATGTGATAAAGCTCAAATCTGAGGAAATAGTCCCGGGAGATATCGTGCTGCTTGAAGCGGGAGATGCAATTCCTGCAGATATGAGGATCATACATTCCTCCAGCCTGAAGATCGAGGAAGCTTCACTGACAGGAGAATCAGTTCCTGTAGAAAAGACTCATGATGTTATTGCCCCTTCGAACGACGATGATGTTCCTCTGGGCGATCGCCACAATATGGCGTACATGGGAACCAATGTGGTATATGGCCGCGGCGAAGGCATTGTCGTGGAAACGGGAATGTCCACAGAAATGGGGAAAATAGCGGGTATCATATCAAGGACAGATGAAGACAAGACACCGCTTCAGAAAAAACTTGCCGCTCTCAGTAAAGTGTTAAGCGTCGGAGTTTTATTTATATCCGTTTTTATTTTCATATTCAGTGTATTGAGGAACGGTGGCTTTGCAGGTGGTCATGTTCTGGAAATGTTCCTTCTGGCCATCAGCCTTGCTGTTGCTGCTGTCCCTGAAGGCCTGGTGGCTGTCGTAACAGTCGTTTTATCCATCGGCGTAACGAAGATGTCGAAAAGAAATGCGATAATAAGGAAACTTACTGCAGTTGAGACCCTTGGCTGTACTCAGGTGATATGTTCGGATAAGACAGGTACCCTCACCCAGAACAAGATGACTGTAGTGGACAGCTTTGGTTATGAGAACCAGCTTGTTCTGTCAATGGCACTTTGCAACGATGCTTCCCTTTCAGATGAGGATGGGAGTATTGTCGGTGAGCCTACTGAAAGTGCTCTTGTAAAGTTTGCGCTTGATGCAGGTAAAAACAAAAATGAACTGGAAAAGAAGCTGCCACGTGTAGCTGAGGCTCCTTTTGATTCCATGAGAAAGATGATGTCTACCATCCATAAGACCGAAAGCAGATTTGTTCAGTATACAAAGGGCGCTCCGGACGAACTTCTGAAAAAATGCACCCATATGCTTACAGTCCATGGAGAGGTGGCACTGAATGACGAGCTTCGGCAGCAGGTCATGGACAGAAACAGGGAAATGGCAGGGAAAGCATTGAGAGTGCTCGGTTCGGCCATGAGGTACTGGGATACGCTGCCACAGGATATTTCTCCTGAGCACATAGAAAATGACATGATCTTCATCGGATTGACCGGCATGATAGACCCTGTGCGCCCCGAAGTCAAGGCTGCAATTGATGAGTGCCGTACGGCAGGGATCCGCCCCATCATGATAACGGGCGACCACAGGGATACGGCTGTAGCGATAGCTAAAGAGCTGGGCATAATAACTGATGACAGCCAGGCCATAACAGGCTCTGAGATGTCAAAAATGTCAGACGAGGAGTTTGAAGCTAATATTGACAGATACTCTGTTTATGCCCGCGTTCAGCCCGAGCATAAGGTCAGGATTGTTAACGCATGGAAGAAAAAAGGCAAAATAACCGCCATGACAGGAGACGGAGTAAATGATGCCCCTGCGCTGAAGACTGCGGATATAGGTGTTGGAATGGGAATAACCGGCACCGACGTAAGCAAGAGTGTCTCCGATATGGTCCTTGCAGACGACAATTTTGCAACGATAGTATATGCCGTGGAGGAAGGGCGCAGGATATATGACAATGTAAGAAAATCCATCCAGTTCTTGCTGTCATCGAATCTCAGTGAGGTCGTAGCGCTTTTTGCGGCAACATTGATGAACCTGAAGCTGTTTTCTCCTATCCATATCCTTTGGATAAATCTGGTGACCGATACATTCCCTGCAATCGCCCTGGGGTTGGAGAAGGCTGAAAAAGATATTATGGAAAAACCTCCGCGGGATCCCAAAGAAGGTATATTTGCCAACAGACTGGGTACAAGGATCATATATCAGGGAGTTATTATAGCCATTCTGACCCTGATATCATTCCTGACAGGATATTTCAATACTTCCCTGTCAGGAGAAGCAAGGCAGGTAACCGCTATGACCATGGCGTTTATGACACTTTCGATGTGTGAGATATTCCATTCCCTCAATTTAAGGTCAAGCACACATTCCATTTTCACTGTAAAAGGACAGAACACATTTTTGCTGCTGGCCATGCTGGCTTCATTCGTGCTCACCTTGACCGTTATCTATGTCCCGGGGCTGAACACAGTATTTGAACTTACTGCTTTATCAGCAACGGATTTGTTGATTTCATTGGGATTGTCCATATTAATAATACCTGTAGTTGAAACAGAAAAACTTATAAGCAGTAAAACAGCGAAAAAGTGATACCTGGGAGTGATGACAGATGAAAGAGGATGAAAAATTCAGGGTAAATGAGATGGGCAGCAGGCTAAAGGGGTATATGTTCCTTATTACCTATGCGATCCTGTTGTATCTTGCTGTTTCGAACATCGATGCAGTGCTTGCCCTGGCAGGGAAAATCATAGTTGTATTGAGCCCTTTTATTTTGGGCATTCTGTTTGCATATGTGCTGAACATTCTGATGAACCTGTTTGAAAGAAAGCTTTACATCAGATTGAAAATTTCAAGGAAACCGCTGGCAAGAAAGCTGCTGCGTCCTTTATCCATTTTTTCGACCTTTGCCGTAGTATTTGCCTTTCTTACAGTTATTGCATTGTTTCTTGTACCTCAGCTGGAAGAGAGCATATCTACTCTCACTTCCAATATGGGTAACTATCTTCAGTCCATAAACAAATTCTTAAATAGCCTGGCCGACAGGTTCGGCCTTTCGGGGGAGATATGGCATGATATCACCCTTAACTGGAACGAGATCATAACCAAAAGCAGCCAGTTCATTTCTGCAGCGCTGCCGCAGATATACAATTTCACAAAGAGCCTTACCAATGGGATCATAAACATAATAATGGGACTGATCATATCCATTTATCTTTTGTCCAAAAAGGAGAAGATGATAACGATCCTGAAGAAGCTTCTGTATGCCTTTACTCCGCAGAAAACCGCGAACAAGGTCATCGATATCGGCATTCAGGCGAACAGGACATTTCAGAGCTTTATATCAGGCCAGGCTATAGAGGCTCTGATCCTGGGTTGTCTGGTATTCATAGGGATGCTGATTTTCGGCTTTCCGTATGCCATGCTTTGCAGTGTTATCATAGCCGTTACAGCACTGATACCTGTTTTTGGAGCCTGGATCGGAGCGATTCCAAGCGTGTTCATAATATTGATGGCTCAGCCACAGAAAGCGATCTGGTTTATTATTTTTATCGTTGTTCTGCAGCAGCTCGAAAACAATCTCATATACCCCAAGGTAGTAGGTGAATCGATAGGACTTGACGGTCTTTGGGTTCTTTTCGCCCTGGTCGTGGGAGGAAGTCTTTTCGGCCTTGCCGGCATGCTCATAGGCATTCCTGCGTTTGCAGTGTTGTACACGATCATCAGACGGATCACGAACAGAAGACTTAAGGAGAAGAAAATAAATATGTGATAAAAATCCGTCGTTTCTAAATCAAATATTCTATTGACGCGAATAAAAAATGTATATTATAATAAAAGTGAAATCGATGTCACATAACAGTAATTTCCATTAAAACCCTGTACCATCAGTAGAATTTATTTATTAAGAGGTAATAATGAGTAATATTTACGAAATTGCTGAAAAAGTAGGACTGTCACCTTCAACGGTAGCAAGGGCGCTCAGCGGAAAAGGCTACTGCAGCAAGGAAAGCAGGGAAAAAGTTTTGAAAGCGGCGCAGGAAATGAATTACACTCCTACACATGCCGCCAAGACATTGAAAAACAAGCGGACGGAAAAGATCCTTTTCTGCATTCCCGATATCTATAACCCGTTCTATTTTGGTATGATCAAGGGTGCCAATGATATCTTTGAAAAGCACGGCTATTACACTCTTCTTTGCTATACCAAGCACAATATTAAAGAAGAACTCCGAATGATAGAGACATTACGCGAAAAATACGGTGATGGTATGATACTGGTTTCATTCAATTTCTGTGAGACCAATATCAAGGCAGTCAATGAAAGCGGGATGCCTATCGTTTTGACGAACCGTTATGATTCACCTCACGGAAATGATAATTTTGACTACGTTTATGTTGACACATATAAAGGTATCCAGCTGGCGACCAGACATCTGATCGAACAGGGGCATGACCGCATTGCCTTCATTGGCGGGAACATCAAAGAACAGACCAGTTTGGAGCGTTTCAAAGGCTGGAAGGATGAAATGGATAGGTCCGGCATGAAGATAGACGACCGCCAGGTTTATGTGGGAGATTATACCATGGACAGCGGATATGCGTGTGCCGAACTTATGATGACAAGATCGAACATCCCTACCGGGATCGTATGTGCCAATGATCTTATGGCGATCGGTTTCATACGGTACTGCAATGAACACAAAATCAGAATACCTGACGATATTTCTGTAGTCGGTATGGACAATACCGATCTGGCGGCAAATATCAGTCCGGGGCTGACATCTATCATCATGCGGCAGGAAGAGATCGGAAGAAATGCAGCAACACTTCTTATGGAACGGATTTTGGATGGACGTACCTACAAAAAGACTATCAGATTAGAGCCTCAACTAGTAGTTCGTGAGAGCAGCCGGAAGAAATAAAATTATGATCCTGCATTATTATATGTTACATTTTTATTATATGACATCGATGTCATAAATTGAGGTGAGAAATTGGATAAATATTATAAGAAAGCAAGATTAGCAAATATAATAATGGCAATTTTTTTGATTCTTACCGGATGTGCTCAATCAAAGGATGATCAAAATAAAAATCCTCAAACTGAGACAAGGAGCGAAGGCGATATGGTTATTCTGGACAATGGTATTGTTGAAATCGGTTTCTCACAGATCAACGGCAGTATAACAAAACTGACAGATGTCAAACGAAATATAAGTTTTGTAGATGATACGGCAGCAAAGCCATTTCGGATTGACAGAGGCGGCAGGCTGAATGATTCGTTTGCTTCATTCTCATATGAAAAGGATAAAGAATATGAGAATGGGCAGGCTTATATATTGATGTGGGAAATTGAAGAAGGGATCAGGCTGAAAGGCAGGATCGAACTTGCAGATGGTTCCGATCAGGTATCTTTCACTTCTGAACTTGAAAATTCGACAAGCAGCGGCATCAATGCCGTTGAGTACCCTATCATAGGGCGAATAAATTCGATCGGCCAAAACGACTACCTTGCTCATCCATATGTGACAGGCTTATTGATAGAAAACCCGCTCAAGAACTTTATCGGAGACATGGGTGGTCTGAGATATATGCCTTATCCTGAAAGCTTTTCTGGAGCATCGATGCAATTCTTTACATACTATGCAGAAGGCGTCGGAGGCTTATATTGTGCGGCATATGACGGCGATTTCCATCAGAAGTGGCTCAACTTCTATAAGAATGGCGGCAAGCTGGAGCTCTCACTTATGTACGGTTATGAGGATATTGGTCCCAATAAAGGAATGAAAGCTGAGTTTCCTTTTATTGTGAAGATGATAAACGGAGACAGCTGGTATGAAGCTGCTGATATTTACAAGGAGTGGGCTGTAAAGCAGAAGTGGACGCAAAAGGGAAGACTCATAGATCGCGCAGACAATGACAAGGCTGTATGGCTCCTGGAAGAAGTAGGGCTCTCCACCTTTGGAATTGATGCCGGTTATGACAGGACAAAATGGATCAGGTTGTACCATGACACTGTAAAAACACCTGTGTTCCATATACTTGGCCCAGACTGGGTCAATGATGTCCAGACATTTGACAGGGGTGTTCCCGGAGGATATGAAGATTGGATACCCACGAAGTTCAATAAGGAGAATCTGGAGTTGATCAAAGCCCAGGGAGATTACTTTGCTCCGTTTGAATTCGATTTCCTTGTCGACCCGAATAAGAGCGACGGTGCAAATCTCAGGAAGAATCTCATCCTTTGGCCCGACGATCCCAAAAGCCATGACAAATATACTTTCAATATGCTGTGCCCGTTCACAGATTATACGAAAAATCTGCATGTTAACAGAGATGTGCAGGTATATAAGGAAGCTTCTGTCGACTCGATGTATTATGACATTTCCGCAAATAACCTGATAAAAACATGCATGAGTTCAACACACGGTCATCCTATAGGCGCGGGCAGGATCATGACCGAGAGCTACAGGGAGATATATCAGAAAACTAAGGAAGCATTGAATGAAACCGCAGGAAAATATATCCCTCTTGGTACTGAAATGATAAACGAAACCCTGATCGATGTTCTTGACTACTATCAGGCGAGAGCCTGGGCACAACCAAGCTCAGCCCTTGAGACATGGCCATTCAGAAATTTGATGAAATCAGGAAAAGCACAGATGATACCCATGTTTACTTATGTCTATCACGAGTATGCTCCTGTGAGACTGGATGGCTGGGGCAAGCTCGTTGAAGAAATCGGCGACCTGTTTTACCATACCGTCGCTAAAACATACTTATGGGGCGGGCTTTATGAGCTTAACTATGAGTACAGTCCCATGGAAGCCATAGACGGAGTGGAAACTCCCCCTGAAGAGCATTATTGGAAATTCAGACCGAGAGGTTATGAGTTCAGTCCTGAAAGAGCACAGTATATAACGCAGTTCGCAGCTCTCAGAACAGGTGCCGGCAACAGGTATCTGGCCTATGGGACAATGAGGCGGCCGGTCGATATCGATGCTCCAAAAAAGAAACTGAGCTGGTATCATTACAATCACAGTTCAAACAATGAAAAGGGACAATATGAAGTTGATTCTGTATTCACAAGCACATGGGAATTTGCAGACCAAAATGAAAGATCCCTGGCAGTCATGCTTGCAAATGTCACCGATGAGACGGTCGAAGCCGAATTTGAGCTTGATCTGAAGGCGTACGGATTCGAAGGTGACTGGAATATCAGATTGCTAAGCGGTTTTGACAGTGAAGGGAATTACAGGATCGAGAATTTGGGTCTGATGAAAGACATGAAAACATTGACACTGATGTTGGATGCTCATACGGTTTATATGCTTGAAGCATATAAAATAGAAAATTAAGTTTAGGAGGAATTCAAAATGAGGAAAAAAAGACTTTCCATCTTAGCACTGGTACTTGCTGCAATGTTTGTTTTCTCAGCTTGCGGTGGTACTTCGCCATCGGGTACATCAACTCCAACGGATTCATCCAAGCCAGACACGGGCGATCCTTCAGTAACCAAAAAGGATGTCGTTCTCTGGAACAGGATATTCGAGGAATGGAACCAGGAATATTTCCAGAGAATGGGCGAAGAGTTCAATGCCGATCCCAATAACAAGACTGTCAACCTGATTCAGGAATTCGTTCCCGGCGATGCATGGGACGAAAAAATGAAATCAGCTCAGGCAGCGGGTACAGCTCCTGATACTTACGTCCAGAACTACGGTAATGTTATCTGGGGTGCAGCTCAGGGACTTCTCCAGCCTTTGGATGATTATGTTCCCCAGGATGCATGGGATGATCTCATGGATAATGTAAAGGAATTCGTATCCTATAAGGGCAAATACTATGCATATCCTCAGCTGGTCGAACCTGCTATCGTGCTCTTCTACAGAGCAGACCTGTTCGAACAGGCAGGCCTGGACCCCAATAAGCCTCCCAAGACCTGGGACGAATTGATCGAATATGCCAAGAAACTTACTACTGACGACGTATTCGGACTGGGAATCCCCGGCTTCGGTCCCAATGTCGGCTGGGCTACATGGGGCTGGCAACTGCAGGCCGCAGGTCATCTTGCTCTTTCCGATGACTGGACAAAAGCGACTGTAACCGACCAGGGCTATGTCGATTTTGTGAACTTCTGGAAGAGACTCTATGACGAAAAAGTTGTTCCTGAACAGCCACTCTCTGATTATACCGAGATGCTTCCGTACGGTCAAGGCGCACTGGCTATGAAATTGTGCGGATCATGGGGACTTGGACAGCTTGCCAACGACTATCCTGAAATACTAGAGGTGACCAAGGTTGCAGTTGCCCCTACAAAGGACGGAAAACAGGATCGTACGACCTCGACCGTCGGCGGCTGGACATATGTATTGGATGCGAAGGCCAGAAATCCTGAGGGAGCAGGCGAATATATCTACTGGCTGCTTGGCAGTGATCAGAAGAGATGTGCTGACTTCTTCAAGGTTGCCGGCTACAGCAAATATCCTCCGAGAAAGTCTGTCAACGACTACATCATGGCAGATCCTGAAGCTTCGAAGAATGAGAGCATGAAGATCATATCCGAGAAAATCGTTCCTTATGCCGCGGCAGAACCTCTGTATGCATGGGAAATCAGCATGGAAATCAACGCTGCTCTTGAAAATGTTATCCTTAACGGTATGTCCGCAGAAGAAGCACTCAAGCTTGCGGAGCAAAATATCAACAAGTTTATTGAAGACAACGATGTTCCTTCAAAGAAACCATAATTGATCCGTGATTTGCTAATAATACAGGGAGGTTTTCCTCCCCGTATTATTAGTACGAAAAGGAGAGAACATAAATGGGAAGTAAGGGTGCAAAAAAAACAACCCGAAACAGATTGCCAACAAGCAAAGCAGACCACATAACAGCATATTTGATGATCCTGCCCGCATTTGCGATACTGGCGGTATTTGTTCTTTATCCTCTGTATATGGCTGTTACCAAGAGCTTTACCAACTGGAGCTTCTATGGGGAAACGCAGTTTGTAGGTTTTGAGAACTACAGACAGGTCATACGCAATGCATACTTTCAAAAATCGCTTGTAAACTCATTGAAGTTTGTTTTGATTCTGGTGCCGAGCCAGATTTTCCTGGCTTTTTTATTTGCTCATGCGGTCAAGAAGCTTACCGGCGGATTCGGAACGTTTGTTAAAGTATCGATCTATGTTCCTACTGTAATCGCGGGAGTGGTCGCATCAGTCATCTTCATATTCATTCTGGATTACCGTGCCGGTCTGGTCAATCAGATGCTGAAAGTGTTCGGCTTGCCAAGGATGGCGTATGCGAACAATCCTTTGCTGGCCACCATTGCCGTTTGTCTGGTCGTTATCTGGTTAGGTTTCGGATATAACACATTGGTATTTTATGCCGGTCTGTTAAATATTCCGAAAGAGTACTACGAAGCAGCACAGGTCGATGGTGCCAATGCTTTTGAACAACTGATAAAGATAACATTGCCCAGCTTGAAAAATATTTTTGTTCTTGTTTCGATCAATCTGGTAACTGGTTCGTTACAGCTTTATGATATACCCTATATGCTCACCGGAGGCGGACCTGCACAAACTACCCAGACTCCGATGATTTACCTTCTCAACAACTTCAGGGACATGAGCAAGAACATGGGGCTGACGTTGTCGGGAGCTATTCTGATGATGATCATCATCGGATTATGCAGCAGTGTGGTATTCAGGATTATCTCATCTGAGAAATCCATGGATGCCTGAGAAAGGAGTATAGACAATGACAAGACGTAGCGACCGGATATTTAAAGTGATCAGTGTTATAATTTCATTGATCGTAGTTATATTATGTCTTTTCCCGCTATTATGGATGACTCTGGCAGGATTTAAGCCTGAACGCGAAGTTATGGCGGTGCCGCTGAAGTTGCTGCCATCCGAATGGACTCTTCAAAGCTTCGACAAGCTTTTCAATGATAAAAACAATGATTATTTCCAGGCTTTGAAAGCAACACTGTATGTAGCATCCTTATCGTCCATACTGGTTCTGATAGTAAACTCCATGGCGGCATATGCGTTTGCCAGGCTTGAATTTACGTTCAAGAAATTACTTTGGAGAATAATCATTCTCACAATGTATATACCGGGTATGACTATACTTATATCATCTTTCGTTTTGGTTTCACAAATGGGTATACTGGATACTTATACAGTTTTGATTGTTCCGGGCCTGGCAAGTGCATATGAGATATTCTTTTTCCGGCAGTTCTTCCTGAACATGCCTATGGCACTTGAAGAATCTGCGCTTATTGACGGTGCTTCACGATTCAGGATATACCTGACCATTTTCCTTCCGAATGCTAAATCACCGCTCGTAATAATCGGAATCGGCGCATTCTTGAGATACTGGAACAGTTTTGTCTGGCCTGTAATGACCATTTCCGACAAGAGCAAATATCAGGTAATGCAGATAATCAGGTCATTCAGAAATGCATACTCAAGTAAATTCGGAGTAGTCATGGCCGCTTCCACCATCGCAGCCATAATTCCGATAACACTGTTTTTATTCTTCCAGAAGTACATTATAAGAGGTATTGTACTGTCAGGTATAAAATAAGTTTTTAATTACGTTCTAACAGATAATGCAATTTAAGCTGCTGAATAATTTAAATGATACAGGAGGAAGTTATAAGCTATGAACAATATTTTTGGAACACCGGTTGCATCACTGAGTACGATTGCTTATGAAAGAACAGGAAAAAGAAAAAGGATCTCCAGTTATGACCGTACCGGCGGAAATGATGACAGGATTTACATAAAATCCGGAGAAACAGCTAATATAGCGACCATAGAAGGCGCCGGCTGCATCACTCATATCTGGGTGACCATTGCCATGGATTGCAATCCCGAAGAGAAATTTTATCTCCGCAAGATAGTTCTTCATATGTATTGGGACGGAGAGGAAAACCCCAGCGTTGAGGTCCCCATCGGTGACTTTTTCGGGATGGGCCATGCCAAGAGCAAAAACTTTGTGTCGGCTCCTCTTCAGATGAGCCCTCAGGATGGCAAGGGATTCAACTGCTGGTTCCCCATGCCGTTTGCTGAAGGTGCAAGGATAGAAGTCCAGAATGAATGTGATAACACATGTATTTTGTACTACTACGTCGATTACGAGAGTTATGACGAGCTCCCTGAAGGGATGCTCAGATTCCATGCCGCATGGAACAGGGAATGCCCCACAGAGGGTATTTCAGACGAAAATATGACCAACAGGCAATTCCAGTTTGAGGGCAAGAATACTACAGGCAAAGAAAACTATGTAATCCTTGAGGCAGAAGGGAAAGGACATTATGTAGGCTGCAACATCAATATCCACAATATGAGGGATACGGCAAAATGGGACTGGCCAGGTGAAGGCGATGACATGATCTTTATAGACGGAGAAGAATGGCCGCCCAGTCTCCATGGAACAGGTACTGAGGATTATGTGAATATGGCATGGTGTCCGCAGCAGGAATATTCAGCTCCTTACCACGGCATCATCCTCGGAGGGAAGGATAACTGGAAAGGCCAGATAACCTATTACAGATACCATATCCAGGATCCTATAATGTTCTCGAAATCCATCCGTGTTACCATCGAACACGGTCATAACAACCATCGTTCAGATGACTGGTCATCAACAGCATACTGGTACCAGACCGAACCCCACAGGGTATTCAGAAAGCTGCCTGAGGTAAGTAAACGTTTACCGCTGGATGAAGATGAGTTCATCTGGGAGTTTAAATAACGATTTGAATAACATCTGAGGCATCCGGACAGTGTTGAGATCTTCATTGGTACATGGTGTACCGAAGATACGTGGCTGCAGATTGATGATGTTGTTGTGACAAAGAATTGATATAGTAATTTATTTCACACCGGCCACGGTGCATTCAGGCTTCTCCGGTTCTGAATGCATCGTGGTTTATCTTCCTTCGGAGGTATTATAATATAAAGCACGTCAGCACAATTACAAAAAGGATGAATAGTATGCACAGACTTGATTTGAATAACAGGATAAGCAGATTTGTATCAGAGATAATTCTTGACGAAATGGATGCCGGCAGTTTGGCTGTTTCTGCAGACGCTGTCGGTGATGATATATACAGGATCACGGTCTGTTTCGATTTTGAAAGACAGATCAGTATCGATGACTGGAAAATAAGCATCACGCCAGCGTTTGATCCGTTTTTTCACTGGCAGCCCCATCTTACTCCGACAGACCATCACATAATTGCCCAGCATTGCTTCAGATCACCGGCTCTTATCGTTTCAGACCGGTCCTTGAGCATTGCTGTGATCCCTGATCTGGATCTGCTGAAAGAAAGCAAAGTGAAATGGTATATGGATATGGATGCCCAAAAGAACAAGCTGGTCCTGGGTATAAGCGAATATATGACCGATGACCATGTCCTTTTTCTGAAAAGACCGGGGGCTGTGATTCCTGAAGGCAGTCATAAGCTGGGGCTGTATCTTTTGCTGTCAGATGATGAGGAGGATATATTCGATCCCTGGAGAATGGTGCTTTCATTTTTATGGGAAGGCTGGGGAAGCAGGCTGTATGAGAAAGGGATGCCTGTCAGCGGACCGCTTGACAGCTATGTAAAACATACATATGACTGGGCATTTGACAAATGGAGCAAAAATGTGTGGCAGGATTTCACGATTGACGGAAAACGGGTGGGAGCACCCTGCTTCATAGTGAATGTCACCCAGAGTCCCAATTATAAGGGAGAAATAAATCTGAGAGAGAATCTGTCGATCTGGAACCAGGCCTGGTTCAGTTCCCTGCGTTCAGCTCAGGGCTTGTTCCGGTATGCCAGACGTTTCGGACGTGACGATCTGATGGAAAAGGCTATGATGACAAAAGAGCTAGCATTGTCGGCTCCAAGGAAGGAGGGCTTTTTCTCAACGGTCATTTCAACAGAGATGGAACAGATAACGGTGAACGGCAAAGCATTATCCCGGTCAAAAGGCTGGGAGACATATTATTGGGGCAATTCGAACAGAAATCCTTTTTCAGGAGGGGATATCAGGACAGCACCGTATCACGTGCTGGATATGAGCTGGACCGCATACCTGATGCTTCAATGGTATGATGAACTTGAGCCGGACCGGCGTCTGAGAGATTTTGCTCTGGAATATGGCGAAA
The DNA here is from genome assembly GCA_012840245.1 of Clostridiaceae bacterium. Classification (GTDB taxonomy): domain Bacteria; phylum Bacillota; class Clostridia; order DSM-8532; family DSM-8532; genus DTU059. Next base: position 18,363 of record DULR01000062.1, on the reverse strand, counting down.
ATCTTATAAAACTGCAGGATGATAATGGTTTCTTCCCCGCATGGCTCCATCCGGAGACCTTAAAGCCCATGGGTGTTTTGGATGATTCCCCTGAAACATCGATGTCGGTGACCTTCCTGCTGAAACTTTTTCATCTGACCTGTGACAGGAAATATTTAAACAGCGCTTTAAAGGCCATGGATGCAGTCATAAACCACATAATATTCCAGGGCAGATGGGAGGACTTTGAAACTTACTGGTCCTGCTGCAGATACGGAAGCAATGATCTTGTCGGGCAAAAAATCGAACGCAATAACATGTATAAGCAATGCAACTTTTCCATGTACTGGACTGCGGAAGCTTTGCTGAATTGTTACAAGACGACATCGGATGCAAAATATCTCAGGCTGGGACAAAGATGTCTGGATGAATTACTGATGACGCAGGCGTCCTGGCAGCCGCATTTTATTTATGTAAATGCTTTGGGCGGCTTCGGAGTGATGAATTGTGACGCTGAATGGATAGATGCGCGTCAGAGCCTGTTTGCCGAGTTGATCATCAAATATGGGCTTGAGCTTGATATCAAAGAGTATGTTCAGCGAGGTTTGGCAGCTTTGCGGGCGTCGTTTGTGATGATGTATTGTCCTGAAAATGAAAAAACGAAAGAGCAATGGGAGAAGAGATGGCCATTTTTCAACGAGCTTGATTACGGCTTTATGATGGAGAATTACGGACATGATGGACTCACTGATGAAAATGGTTTGGGAATCGGAGAATTCACTATATACGACTGGGGAAATGGTGCAGCTTCGGAAGCTTATATGAGGATACTCGATCATTTTGGACGATTCTTTATTTATAATAATTAAAGGGGATGGGAAAACCATGTCCTCTTGTCCTGCATAATTCGATTGCAGTATAATTGATAGTAAACATTTTGAGTAAGCAGGGAGAAAGAATATGAACAAACCGGTTCTGGTGATAATGGCCGCAGGAATGGGCAGCAGGTATGGCGGTCTCAAGCAGATCGATCCCATTGACGAACAGGGACACCTGATAATAGATTATTCTATTTATGACGCAATAAAAGCAGGTTTTGAAAAGATAATATTCATAATAAAAAAAGAGAACGAGGCTGATTTCAGGGAGAAAATCGGAGACAGGATCAAAGATCATGTCAGGATCGAGTATGTATATCAAAGCCTTGATGATCTGCCCGAAGGATACTGTGTGCCCGAGGGAAGGGTCAAACCATGGGGAACAGGCCATGCGGTTCTGTGTTGCCGGGGAATGATATATGGTCCTCTGACTGTCATAAACGCCGACGATTATTACGGGAGGAACGCTTTCTCCATTATTTATGATTATCTGACAAATGAAAAGGACCGGGAAAAATACAACTATGCCATGGTTGGATATATTATCGAGAACACACTTACCGACAACGGCCATGTAGCCAGGGGCGTATGCACTGTCAGCGATGAGGGTTATCTGACAGGGATCATTGAGCGTACCAGAATAGAGAAGAAAGACGGGGGTGCCGCATATACACCTGATGACGGCAAGACCTGGATATCCATTCCCAAAGGGAGTATCGTCTCCATGAATATGTGGGGATTCACAAACAGTATTCTGGGAGAACTGAACGACAGGTTCAAAACATTTCTGGATGAGAAATTATGCACTAACCCTCTTAAAGCAGAGTTTTTCCTGCCTGATGCAGTAGGGGATCTGCTAAGGGAAAACAAGGCAACGGTCAGGGTTTTGAAAACCCATGACAAGTGGTATGGCGTAACATACAAAGAAGATAAGGAAAGGGTCGTAAAGGCCATTGCAAAGCTTAAGGAGGAAGGACTTTACCCCGAAAAGCTATGGGGGTGACTCCTATCTGGACTGAGCGAAAGCATCCATATGGCAGTTCGTTATCAGAACCGAGCAGTTTCTGATATAAACCGGTATGACCCTTATAAAATAATTATAAAAACCGGGGTATGAGTTGTTATTGCAGCAGCTGAGCCTGAATGTCTGTGATATTTGCCCGCTCTTGTCCTCCAGATTGAATATCCAGTTGCCTAAATGACTTTCAGCACCGTTGTATTCTGTGCCTCAATTTCAGGTGATTGGTTTTAGTAAAAAAGTTGTCCCAAAAAAGAATCAGGAGGATGATACCCCCTGATTGTTTCACACAAGGTTATTTATGCTTTCCTATGTAATCGGAGATGACCTTCTTGAACAGCTCCATTGTTTCGAGTGTATCGTCCAGTTCACTTTTTAATCTTGTATTTTCGGCTTCCAGTGCAAGGACCCGGATGGATTCCATGTCTTCACGCATCCTTGCGACCTGCGTTCTGTTCTTATCCTCCGATAACGAAGCTCTGGAAACTGCAACCCTGGGTTTCCGGATCCCTCCCTTTACAGTGAAGCGTTCGTTGCAAAGTTCATTGAATCTGCCGCGTCTGACATAAGTGGTATGAAGAAGCTCATGTGCCAGATGACTGTTGGGAGCCCCCAGGAATTCATCATAAAGCATCGTAATGTAGGGATTCTCATGGGATTTGCGCAAAGCCTTGCTCTCATCCTCGCTGTAAATTCCTTTGAGCCTTTTGATTCGAACCTGCGGATCCTTTGATCTGGGCTGTCCTCCGCCGGTTATACAGCCACCGGGGCAACCCATGACTTCAATGAAATGGTAGGGGGATCTGCCCGCGGCCACATCCTTCATGAGCTGATCAGCACCTTTAAGGCCGCTGGTGACTGCGACCCTGATTTCGACACCATCGAGAAAACTGTAGTAAGGCAGGGGATTTTCGATCAAAATGCCGGCTTCCTTTACCTGTTCAAGACCTGTGATAGGTGTGACATGCAGACCTTCAAAAGGCAGTTCACGACCGGTCACCATTTCATACACGGTACGCAGGGCAGCTTCCATCACACCTCCGGTTACCCCGAAAATGTCGGCTGCTCCCGTTGACATTCCAAGAGGATCGTCGAACTTGCCGTCTTCGAGCTCTGTGAAAATGATTCCTGCTTCCTTGATCATGGCCGCCAGTTCTCTTGTTGTAAGCACGGCATCCACATTTTGGTAACCATCATTTTTCATCTCGGCTCTTTTGATTTCGGTTTTCTTTGCTGTACACGGCATGATGGAGACAACAAATATGTCTTTAGGGTCAACTTTAATTTTTTTTGCGTAGTAGGACTTGACAAGGGCACCCATCATAGTATGGGGCGATTTACATGTGGACAGATGATCAAGCTCATCCGGGAACGTATGCTCAATATATTTTATCCAGCCCGGGCTGCAGCTTGTGATCATGGGAAGGACCGCACCTTTTCCGGTTAGCGCTCTTTTGACACGTGTCAGAAGCTCTGTGCCTTCTTCAAGTATTGTCAGATCAGCAGCAAAATTCGTATCAAATACATCATCGAATCCCAGAGCCCTGAGGGCGGATGCCAATTTTCCGGTGACCCTTTCACCGGGTTCATATCCGAATTCTTCACCGATGGCCACACGGACAGCAGGAGCCACCTGGACTACCACACGCTTTTTCTTGTCGTTAATGGCATTCCAGACATCCTGGATCGAGTCAGTCTCCTTTAGGGCTCCGACCGGGCATACCACCGTACACTGCCCGCAGTATGCGCAGTTGACTGAACCTATAGGAAGATCCATGGCCGGGCTTATGACAGTCTGGAAACCTCTGTTCTGCGCATTCAAAACTCCAACACCCTGGATCTCATTACAGACAGTCACGCACCTTCTGCACAGGATGCATTTGGACATGTCCCTGGTTATAGATACAGATGAGTCCAGAACATAGTCCGAACGTGCGCCATTGAACCTTGTTTCTTCGATTCCAAGAGTTCTTCCAAGTTCCTGAAGCTCGCAGCTCTGATTTCTTTTGCAGCTTAGACAATCCTTTGAATGATCCGAAAGCAAAAGCTCATAAAGGACCTTTCTTGCCTTTCTGACCTTTTCTGAATTGGTATGAACGACCATTCCCTCGGACACTTTTGTTATGCAGGAGGCCTGAAGAGTTCTGGCTCCCTCAACTTCAACAACGCATATGCGGCACGATCCGAATTCGTGAACGCCTTCCAGCCAGCAAAGGTGAGGAATATTGATACCGTTCAGTTTTGCGGCTTCAAGAATGGTCAGATCTTCATCGACCGTGCATCTCTTTCCGTTTATAGTGAGACTGATCATATCTACTACCTCCTATCGCAGCGCAGGCAGCGCATTGATTCTGCTATGGCATTAAGTTTGTGGTAGCCCAGCACAACTTCGCTGTCCAGATCCATCCGTTTCTCCACGGGAAGCATATCAAGGGGGAATCTTTCGTGCGAGACGATTTCATCCTCGTCAAAATTATCTGGGATATTTATTTTAGGACCTTTATTAAGCTTACCTTTGCCTCCCAGGTAAAGGTCTATGGATATTGCAGCCTTTTTGCCGTCAGCAATCGCCGAGATCACTGTGTCGGGTCCTCTTGCTACATCCCCGCCTGCGAAGACACCATCCATGGTCGTCATCAATGTATCTTCGTCTATTATGAAGGTTCCCCAGGAGGTAACTCCGATCTCTTCTTTCCTGATAAAAGGCAGATCTGAATATTGGCTTACTGCCGGGATCACATTGTCCACCTCGATAATGAAATCGGAACCTTCTATCGGAATGGATTTTCTTCTTCCTGAGTTGTCGAACTCACCAAGCTTCATTCTGATACATTCGATCTTTTTCACCGAACCGGTCTTTCCGCCAATGAACCTGACGGGAGATACCAGTTCCATGATTTCCACACCTTCAGCGATAGCTTCATGGATCTCGGATTCATAGGCAGGCATTGCGTCGATCGTCCTTCTGTAAAGGATCAGGACTTTTTTTGCTCCCAGCCTGAGAGCAGTTCTGGCTGAATCTATGGCTGTATTTCCGCCGCCGATTACTGCAACGGTATTGCCAAGCTTTACTTCGCGTTTCAGATTCACATTTTTGAGGAAATTGATGCCGTGGATGACACCGTCTAGCTCTTCACCAGGTATGTTGACTCTCTGGGGGAATTGGGTCCCGGTAGCTACATAAATTGCGTCATATTTTTTGCGAAGGTCCTGAAAATCAACATCTCGGCCTACTTCTGTATTCAGGAATATATTGACGCCTGCCTGTTTTATAAGCTCGATCTCATGTGCTATGACACTTTGAGGAAGCCTGTATTCGGGAATGCCAAAGGCAAGGACACCGCCTGCGACCGATTCGGCCTCATAGACATCGACATCATATCCGATACGTACCAGATAATAACCACATGTAAGTCCGGATGCTCCTGCGCCTATAATGGCTACTTTTTTGCCGTTTTTGGGGAATATGATGTCATTTGAATAAGGTTTTTCATTCTTATAGGCATAATCAGCGACGAACCGCTTCAGATCGCAGATCGCAACTGCCTCATCCAAAGTCCTGCGCCTGCATTTCGACTCGCAGGGACGCGTGCAGATACGCCCGCAAACCGCCGGGAACGGATTTTCCTGCCTTATGAGATTGTAGGCATCGATAAATCTTCCGGCAGCCACCAGTGAGATATATCCCGGCACATTGACATTAGCAGGACATGTATTTTCACAGGGAGATATGAACAGCTCTGAGCATACTCCTGCACGGCAGTATTTCTTCTTTATATGCTCCTCATATTCGTGGCGGAAGTATTTTATGGTGCTCAGGACAGGATTGGGTGCAGATTGTCCCAGACCGCACATGGCTGTTTCCTTGATGGTCGCTCCCAGCTCTTCCAATAGCTCGATATCGCCTTCTTCACCATTTCCTTGTGTGATCCTTTCAAGGATCTCCAGCATCCTTTTAGTTCCCAGGCGGCATGCCACACATTTTCCGCAGGACTCATCCTGTATGAAATCCATAAAGTATCTGGCGGTATCGACCATACAGGTATCCTCGTTCATGGCGATGAGACCGCCCGACCCCATTATAGCCCCCAGCTTCGTTATAGATTTATAGTCTGTCGGGACATTGAGGTTTTCCTGTGTGATGCACCCGCCTGAGGGCCCTCCGATCTGGGCAGCTTTGAATTTTTTCTTATCCTTCATGCCACCGCCGATTTTGAACAGGATATCGCCCAGAGGCATGCCGACAGGCACTTCGACGATACCTGCATTGGCAAGATCCCCGGCAAGGGCGAACACCTTTGTACCTTTGCTTTCTTTCGTGCCATACTGGCTGAACCATTCACTGCCGTTGAGCAGGATAGCGGGCACGCAGGCCAATGTTTCGGCATTGTTGATGATCGTCGGGCATCTGAATAGACCTTTCTGGAAGGGCAGGGGAGGCTTTTGCCTGGGTTCTCCTCTTTTTCCTTCGATGGAATTCATAAGAGCGGTTTCCTCACCGCATACAAAAGCACCGGCACCGATCCTTATTTCCAGATCGAAGGCAAAATCTGTTCCAAACAGCTTTTGGCCAAGCAATCCATACCGGCGGGCTTCTTCGATGGCTTTCGAAAGCCTGTCGACAGCTATGGGATATTCGGCTCTGATATAGACATATCCAAGGTTTGCGCCTATTGCGTATCCTCCTATTATCATGCCTTCGATGATAGTATGGGGATCGCCTTCGATTATGCTTCTGTCCATGAATGCGCCGGGATCCCCCTCATCTGCGTTGCATACTATAAATTTTTTATCGCTTTTTGCCTTAAAACCTGCTTCCCATTTTATGCCGGTCGGGAATCCGGCTCCTCCGCGTCCTTTCAGTCCGGATTTTTTTATTTCTTCGATGATCTCCTCAGGTGTTTTTTCATTCAGAGCTTTACAGGCCGCGATATACCCATCCCGGGCGATGTAAGCTTCGATGTTGTCATGCTCCATTATTCCGCAGTTTCTGAGAGCTATTCTGACCTGATCCTTGAAAAATTCGATGTCATCTATTCTGGGAACATGTCTGTTTAGAGATTTATCATAGTATGTACATTCCATAAGTATCCTGCCATCCACAAGATGGCTTTTGACTATATCTGCAGCTGATTCTGCTGTCAAATCGGTATAAAAAGTCCTGTAGGGAAGAACTAGCATGACAGGTCCCACTGCGCACAAGCCCATGCAGCCTGTCTCATACACGAGGACCTCATCTTCAAGGCCGAATTTTTTTAATGTTTCAATAACAGAATCCTTAACTTCGGCGCAGTTGGAGGATATGCATCCCGCACCACCGCAAATAAGGACCTGACATTTATATTTGCTGACATGATCGAGATATTTATTCTTTATCTGTTCGAGATCAGCAATAGTGGTTACTATACCGCTCATCTGAAGCTCACCTCCGTTACTTCTTAATACCGGGCAAGTATGGATTCCAGTTTGTTTACATTGACCTGCTTATAGACGACATTGTCGATCATCATTGCCGGAGCAAGTCCGCATGCTCCGATACAGCGCGCAATTTCGAAAGTAAAGCGGCCATCCTTTGTTGTTTCGCCCAAACCTACGCCCAGAATTTCAGATAATCTCTCAATTATCTTTTTTCCGCCTCTTACATAGCAGGCAGTGCCAAGACAAACCCTGATGGTATGCTCACCTCTTGGTTTGGTGGAGAAAAAGGAATAGAAGGTTATCACCCCTGATACTTCTGATAGAGGAATGTCTAAGGAATCAGCAATATATTGCTGCAGCTCAAGGGGCAGATGTCCATAGATCTCCTGGGCGAGATGCAGGATCTGAATCAGGCTTCCTTCCTTGTTTTTGTATAGCTCTATGATTTTATCAAGTTCACTGTATTTCGATGATGTTGCCGAACGGAGACAAGTGCAGGGAACAGGTCGCTTACTCATTTATTTGACCTCCTTTAATTTAATTGTTAAAAAATTAACCTGGAAGACTGACATGAAATTCCTTTGCTGATATCCTGAAATGCAAAATTCATATGCGCAGATTTATCCGTCTGGCGAATGCATATGATAATAATCCAGCAAATATGATAGGTACTCCATGAAGTTATATAAGAAATCAAGCTAAGTTGTCTGTACAGTAAAGCAGAGAAACAATACAGGGTATAAAGCGAATACTACACCTGATGAGGATATAAAGAAGCTGAAAAGCAACATCATACTTAGCAATGCATGAGAATTCTGGGCTCTTGTACTTAAACCATGCTGCCGCTTAACTTGATTTTAAATATCAGATATATACATTAATTATACCAGTTTTCTAAAGATGCACCATATGATTTTCAACTATCCTATGCTGTTAATTTTAAGTATGGAATTATAAGGAAAAAAGATTTATAATTATTTTAGTGTTTGTTTTACATGATATTATTGCTCAGTTCTTATTTTACGCGAGTATGACTGCATGAATTAAAGAGATTCACGAACACAAAAGTTTAACGGTTATTCTGCGCACATCAGTTATAGTGAGGTATTCGTTATGGTTGAAGGTTTGAAAATTAAAATGTACTCGTTCACAATCGATTGCAAAGACCCGCATGGATTGGCAAAATTCTATGCAGAGCTGCTCAATTGGAAGATAGTGTTCGCTGATGAAGAATATGCTTGTGTTAGCGCTCCGGGAACCAAACAGGGAGCATATCCCTGCATATTGTTTCAGATGAACCCTGAGTATGAGCCGCCTGTGTGGCCTGAAAAGCCTGAAGCACAACAGCAAATGGCTCATTTGGACTTTGCGGTCAACGATCTGGAAAAAGCAGTCGATCATGCAATCAAATGCGGAGCGACAGTCTCAGATGAACAATTTTCCGACAGTTGGAGAGTTATGTTCGATCCCGCCGGACACCCTTTTTGCTTATGTCAGATGAAATCAATCATTGAGAGTGACCATTTTGCGTTGCTGTAAAAGCAGCAAGATGTAATCCGGAGGAAATGAAGTGTTTTTCAATATTACATTAGGTGTACATAAGGCTAATGAAGAAAACTCAAAAGTGATTTACAGAGAAGCTGTCCGGTCTGTTACCATTAAAAACGGTAAATTTCTTATGATAAGAACCATAAAGGGAGATTTCAAATTCCCGGGAGGTGGGCCGAGGAACGGCGAAAGCCTTGAGGAGGCATTGATCAGAGAAGTACGGGAAGAAACGGGGTTTATTATTGAGAGAGTAAAAAGAAGAATCGGGATGGTAACTGAAAGAAAACCTGATAAATATGTAAAAGACGCTATGTTTGAGATGATTTCACATTACTATCTTTGCGATATTTCAGAAAACTATGGGGCACAGGAGCTGGATGATTATGAGAAAGCACTTGATTTTCGTCCCCATTGGGTAGACATCGATGATGCCATAGAAAACAATGAAAATCTTCTGAGAGGTAATAATGATATCAATCCCTGGGTTCAAAGGGAGACAGCTGTTCTGTATAAGATGAGAGATTTGCTTGGAAGACTTGCTGCAGATTTATGAGGTCAGAAAGAGAGTATGGATAGCATAACAAAGACAAAATTATCGGAAGATCAGATCATAATGCTGGCCAAGAAGGCTTTTGGAGATGACCGCATCGTTAAAGATATCAGAGAACTGAATGACGGTTTTTTCAACAGTGGTTTTGTCATTGGTCTGGAGGACGGCAGGAAAACAGTTTTAAAGGTCTCACCCATGAAAGATATCAAAGTGATGAGATATGAGAAGAACATTATGGATACTGAGGTGTTCGTTTTAAATAAACTGAACTCAGTTCAAGGTGTTCCGGCACCGAAAGTTCTGCCGACAAAGTTCCCATAAACAAATTGAATAATTACAAATACTTTGGTAAAATTATGGATCAAGTAATGTATAAAGGGGAAGTACGGTATGAACGGTGAAAGACTTCAAATCTTTATAGCTATGTGTCTGTACATAGCGGTAGTAATCGGTATTGGCCTATATTTTTATAAGAGAGCAAGTGCCAGCAGCGGGAATTATCTGATTGGCGGAAGATCTTTGGGTCCATGGGTAACAGCCATGGGAGCCGAAGCATCCGACATGAGCGGCTGGCTTCTGATGGGACTTCCTGGTGTTGCATATTGGTTTGGCCTGAGCGATGCGATCTGGACAGCAATAGGATTGCTTATCGGTACTTATCTGAACTGGCTCCTGGTGGCAAAAAGGCTTCGTAACTATACAGCTATAGCACAAGATTCCATCACGATTCCGGATTATTTGAGCAACAGATTCAGGGAGAAGAAAAAGATCATTGCATTGATCGCCGCATTGTTCATTCTTATATTCTTCACAGTATATGCAGCAAGCTGTTTTGTTGCTGTAGGAAAGCTTTTCAGTAAATTATTCGGAACAAAATATCTGTATATGATGATCGCCGGTGCGTTGTTCGTAATTTTTTACACGTTTATCGGCGGTTTCCTTGCAGAGAGCGCATCTGACTTTATGCAGGGAATTGTAATGATCATATCACTGGTAGTAGTGCTTAGCACCGGGATCACTGCAGCAGGAGGTCTTTCAGCTGTAATTGAAAATGCGAAAGCCATACCCGGATTTTTTGAATTTTTTAGGATAGCGCAACCCGTAGTCGTTGACGGACTTCAGCAGATCGAAGCAGGCAGGCCGGTATTCGGGCAAGCCGGTGAATATGGATTTTTGACTGTGATTTCGACTCTTTCATGGGGCCTGGGTTATTTCGGAATGCCCCAGGTATTGCTGAAGTTCATGGCTATAAAAAAGCCTGAACAACTCAAATTATCCAGAAGAGTGGCCACTGTCTGGTGCGCAATTTCACTGACTGCAGCCGTTTCGATAGGTATTATAGGAAGGATGCTGTATCCTGACGCGCTGCTTACAAAAAGCGATGCGGAAAACATATTCATACTTATGTCTATGGACTTCTTTATGCCGGTCTTTGCAGGAATTGTCATGGCGGGCATTCTGGCCGCAACGATAAGCTCATCGGATTCATATTTGCTTATTGCGTCTTCAGCGGTTTCAAAAACTATTTATCACGGTATTCTAAAAAAAGATGCCACCGACAAACAGGTTCTCTGGATGTCCAGAATAATCCTGCTCGTTATATCGGTTTGTGCTATGGTTATAGCCATAGATGAAAACAGTGTCATATTTGATATCGTTGCCTTCGCGTGGGCAGGCTTTGGTGCGACCTTCGGACCCATTATGCTGTTTTCATTGTTCTGGAAGAGGGTTACAAGAACAGGCGCTATTGCCGGTATGCTGTCAGGTGGTTTAACTGTCTTTATCTGGAAGCAGATCATCAGCAAGCTTGGCGGAGTGTTTGGAATATATGAGCTCCTTCCGGCATTCGTCGTATCCTGTATTGCCATAGTCATTGCAACGCTCTTGTCTGAAAAGCCTACTGCTGAAATCGAAGAGGAATTCGAACACGTAAAGGCTTTGGCAGCAGCTCAGGAATAACATATTGCTTTAATTGAAACTTTAAGCCCGGTCAGTCCATAAGATGACATGACCGGGCTTTATTCATTGCGATCAAATATTTAATAATATCAGTTTGCAGCTGTCTTTTTGGCTTCGCCATGCCTGACGAATATCATCGATATAAATGCCAGAGCGAAAGCAATGGGAGCATAGATGAACAGTACATCATAATTCTGTACCAGATCCCGTATCCAGCCGAACAATATTGGACTTATGATGGCTGCGCTGAAGGAGAAGAAGTAATAATAGCCGGTGTATTTTCCGATATCCTTCCATTTTGCCAGCTCAACCACCATGGGCAACGAATTGATATTGACACAGGCCCAGAAAGCGCCGCCCAAAAACAGCAGCACCCTTAAGACCCAAATGTTTCCGGTAAATACCATGACGATGAACAGGACAGTGACTCCTGCAAGACCTGTCATGATTGTTTTTTTTCTACCGATCTTTGAGCCGATAAATCCGGCAGGTATGGAGAAAAAGAGGAATGTCACTGAAAAAAACGCGAGAAGAAGTGATGCGTCACCCTCGGTCAGGTAATTGCCTGCTGCATCCTTTAACGTGTTTATGACATAGAGGCTAAAGAAGGTTTCAACCGCATTATAGCCACAGAACCAGAAGAGAATAGCGAATAACAGGAAGATAAGGCTTGCAGTCTTTTTGCTTTTCTCCCCATCATCAACGGCTTTCTGATCAGCTTCGGCATTATCTTCAAATCCTGCTGCCTCCTTGTATTTCTCTTCATGCACGAACAATTTGAGAACGAGCAGAGCCAGAAGCATAACAACTGAGCTTGCGATAAAGGGCAGCGGTACTCCTCCCAGTTTGAACAGTATGCCTCCAACAGCGAAGGAAAACAGGCTTCCAAGACCACCCATAAAATTGATTATACCGTTAGCCTTGCTTCTTAACGGGGGAGGAGTGATATCGGGCATAAGAGCAACAACAGGTGCCCGCCAGGTAGACATGACAAAATTGAAGATAATAACTACACCCATCAATGTTGCCAGTGACCATGTGAAGGGAATCAGGGAGAAAGCAACAGCGCATATTGGCAAACCAATCAATATATAGGGCATTCGCCGTCCGAATCTTGTCCGGGTCTTGTCGGAAAGGGTTCCGAAAAGGGGTTGGAATATCACTCCGAAAATATTGTCAAAAGTCATGATGATGCCGATCAAAAAAGTGCTTTCAAGATACTTTTCCAGGAGTGTGGGAACATGAACATTATACATGGACCATGCCACCGAGCTTGCGAAAAAGCCAAAACCAATCAGGAAGGTTTGTTTGTAATTCAGTTTCATAAGATTCTCCTTTATTAAGATATTTTTGGTATATGATCACCTGATAATTTGGTTTCTGACCGAAACAGCCAGGTCCGGACGATTGGTTATGACAGCATCGATTCCTTCATCCATCAGCCATCTGATATCATCTCTTTCGTCTACAGTCCAGGCGTGAATTTTAATACCGTGCTTTTTGCAGTTATTTATAGTACCCGGCACCTTAAGGGTCTTAAAGTAGGGATGAATGGCTTCGACGCCCAGATGTTTCGCGTAAACGTATGGATCGACCATTGCTTCGCCGTACAAAATTCCAACAGGAGCTGCAGGATTGAGCTTTTTGATGATCGTAAGACTGTAATGATTGAATGAAGAGTATATCACTTTATCTTCCAGTCCCATTTTTGATACAAGATTCAAGGTTTTTTCCTCGATGCCTTCGTAAAGAATCATTCCGTTTTTGATTTCAATATTCAGGTAAAGACCGGAGGTTTTCACTAATTCCAAAACCTGTTCCAGCGTTGGAATCCGAACATACGAATAATTCTCCATGCCTTTTGAAAAGTCGAGCTCCAGCAGTTCCTGAAGGGTCTTATCGATTATGTATCCTCTTCCGTTTGAACAACGGTCTACGGTTTCATCATGAGCGACTACTATGTGGCCGTCTCTGGTAAGATGGATATCAAGCTCGATGCCGTCAGCTCCCATCTTTTGTGCCAAAATAAAGGCTTCCATTGTATTTTCGGGAGCATAGGCCGATGCTCCGCGATGAGCCCAGATCATAGTTTTCACCTGAATCACTTCCTTTATTTCATGTTATCATTTCAAGCATATTGGCGCAATCGGCATGGTTGTCGGTACTGAGCAGATGAGAAAAAAAGACTGCTATATATAAAATATCATATTTTCCATGTAACATTTTCGTATATCATACGTCTAATAAGTTGTAAAACGTTCGGCCGAAAAAAGGAGCCTGTACTTATGATGGAAGGAAAGAGACTGAAGAAAACGAAAGAAGAAGGTGAGTTCAAGGCTATTGAGAAATTATGCGCCCAAACATGGGAACCATTATATCGTTATGTTTATTTCAGGGTCCAGAACCGAGAAGAAGCTGAAGATATAACGCAGGAAACATATCTGAAGGCAATAGATTACCTGAAAAAAGGAAATTTGCCTGTAAAATCTGATCTGGCATTTTTGAAAAAAGTATCATTGAATCTCCTGAGAGATAAATGGAGAAAAGGCAAACGCCAGGGAGTATTCCTGAGTATCGATGATATTAAGTTTCAGGAAACAGCAGCCGAAGACAGCGCACTTACAAATGAACAGCGGGAAATAATAACTGATGCATTGAGTAAGCTCGGCAATGACCAGCGCCTGGTCATTGAACTGAGGATCATAAAGGGCTATTCGGTGGCTGAAACGGGCAAAATCATGAAGAGAACATCAGGTGCGGTGCGCATACTGCAATACAGAGCCTTGAAAGCGCTCAACGGAATACTCAGAAAAGAGCTATGAACAGGAGGATATATAATGGGTAAAGATGAAAGAAAACTGTCTGTATATATCGACAGGCTGAATGCTGAAAAAAAACCCCCGCAATTTGATGCTTCAGATAATGAAGAACTGGCAGACTTGATGGATACCGTCAGGCTGGTCCGTAGCCTCAAGAGGCCTGAGATACCTGAAGAAGGATATGAAAAGAGACTGGCAGAAAATATAGCATCCAGACTGAAAGCCCAAAAACCTGTCCGCATAAGGAAACGAAAATGGCAGGCAGGGTTTGCAGCAATTGCAGCAGTCATGATACTGGCGCTTATGTTATATGTTTTCATACCCTTTGGCAACATGAACATCGTTTCAGCCATGGAAAAGGCATATGGTGAGGTAAGGGCTTATCACGGGATTCTTTTGATACAGGAAATCAGCCAGAATGGCGAAAGTTTTACGCAGGCAAGGGTAGAAGTGTGGAGGGACAAAGAAGGCCGTTATTATGTGAAACAGATTGAAGGTTATCAAAGCGGACTTGTGACCGTCAATAACGGAGTTTTCAAGTGGCAGCTTCGACCCGGTGAAAGAAAGGCATATTTGTTTTCAGCTTTTCCCGATCCGTATAGTTATGCTTTCGAGTTGGGAAATGAGATCGATAATGTAAGAAATGCAATCGAAACAAAATTCCTGGGAAAAGAAATAATTAACGGAAGGGAAACTGATATCCTGGAGGTTATCCCGGAGGGAGGATCGCCATATAAACTGTGGATCGACAAGGAAACCCGCCTTCCGCTGCAAAAGCAGACCGCAATGCAGAATGCGCTTCAATATAAGGTTTCGTATATTGAAATCAATTTTGAGGATTTGATACCCGAGAAAATTTTGGAATACAGCCTTCCCGAAGGATACGTTGAAGTTGACAATGATCACGAGCAAATAGTGAACAATATGGAGGAAGCCTTTGAACTTGCCGGATTTTACCCTGATATTCCAGAAGAAATCGAAGGATACAATCTGGTCAGCATATCTGTGGATACGGCCCAAAAAGCTGTCAAATTGAATTATGTGTCTCAGGATTCAACCAAAAGGATTACTCTGATGGAAAAGATGCCGGAAGGTGAATTCGTTGCTGCTTCATCGGCAATAACGGGAAAAATAGGCGGAATAGATGCTGAAATCCAGTCTCCTGTTTCAGATGGGGCAGGGATTCTGGGAACCGGTCCTTATGCAGGCATGACCGGCATGAATTCGATCCGATGGCAAAATGAAAACTACGAATATGCCATTGTGGGAAACGTATCAATAGATGAGATCGCTGAAATAGTCGGCTGTTTCAAGCTTGGTGATGTGGAAATTCCGAAAAACGGGACAGATTTATTCAAACCTCAGGTGGAGGTTCCCGTAGACATGGAAGTGGAGGAAAACGAACAGAAGAGCGTTGATGCAGGTCATTCTCCATGGCGACTGGATCATGAATTTGTGGCCCAGGTATTTGCAAGCCTTATGGTCTCTCCGGAAGGGATAGTGGGGGATTATCCCATAACCGGGGACCAGCTGACGACGATCTATAATACAGGCACAGAGGCAATAGTCGAAATATCAGGTGAAGTGACCGTAGTAAGGAGGGTTTATCTCAAACGTCTTGTAAGGCAGGACCCTACAGGGATATGGACGGTAGTTGGCTATGATCCGGTATAAAAACAGGTGAAGAGCAAACTTTGGCGACTGGTGATGATCAGTCGCCTTGTTATTTTGGATTCATTTTGAGTATACGATTCTTTGCCAGGTATTTTTGAGTCCTGTATCATATGCAATAAAATAAGTATCAGTTGATTAACATGCAGCTTTTTTGTATAATCTTTTTCAAATTATTAAAATATAAAATTATGAACAGGGGAGGTAAAGGTATGGGAAAAGCTTTAATAATAGGTGCCGGCGGCGTAGCAAGCGTTGTCGTCCACAAGTGCTGTCAGAACCCGGAAGTTTTTGAGGAAATAATGATAGCAAGCAGAACGCTTAAAAAATGTGAAGCCCTGAAACGCAAGCTGGACGGAGGTAAAACTAAGATTCAAACAGCACAGGTCGATGCAGATGATT
Source organism: Clostridiaceae bacterium (assembly GCA_012840245.1). Lineage (GTDB taxonomy): Bacteria > Bacillota > Clostridia > DSM-8532 > DSM-8532 > DTU059. Next base: position 2,121 of record DULR01000062.1, on the reverse strand, counting down.
CAAATCAGGTGATCGCGCTTATTGAAAGATTTAAGCCTGATGTTGTAATCAACGTTGCCTTGCCATATCAGGATCTGTCTATCATGGATGCCTGCCTTGCCACCGGGGTGCATTATCTGGATACCGCAAATTATGAACCCCCGGATGTTCCGAAGTTTGAGTACAAATGGCAGTGGGCTTACAGGGATAAATATGAGAAAGCTGGGATTACCGGCCTTTTGGGTTGCGGATTCGATCCCGGGGTAACGGGAGTATTCTGCGCATATGCCCAGAAGCATTATTTTGACGAAATCCATTACATCGATATACTCGATGCCAATGCAGGCGATCATGGATATCCTTTCGCAACCAACTTCAATCCTGAAATAAACATTCGTGAGATAACCGCGAAGGGCAGATACTATAAAGAGGGGGAATGGGTCGAAACAGAGCCTCTGGAGATCAAGAGAGTCTATGACTTCCCCGAAATAGGTCCCAGGAATATATACCTGTTATACCATGAGGAGCTTGAATCACTTGCAGTCAATATAAAGGGAGTCAAGAGGATCAGATTCTGGATGACTTTCTCGGACAATTATCTTAACCATCTGAGAGTGCTTCAGAATGTGGGCATGACTTCTATTGAACCTATCGAATTTGAAGGTAAGATGATTCAGCCCATACAGTTCTTAAAGGCTGTTTTGCCCGATCCGGCAACTCTGGGGCCCAGAACCAAAGGCAAGACAAACATCGGTTGCATAATCCAGGGAGTCAAGGATGGAAAACCGAGAACCTATTATGTATACAATGTCTGCGACCATCAGGAGTGTTACAGGGAGGTGGGCTCCCAGGCTATTTCATATACGACCGGCGTTCCTGCAATGATAGGTGCTATGCTCATCATCAAAGGAATCTGGCGCAAACCGGGCGTATATAACGTCGAGGAATTCGATCCTGATCCGTTCATGGAGGCATTGAACAAGTACGGTCTGCCCTGGAAGGAAGACTTCAGCCCGGATTTAGTAGATTGAGGTATGAAATGAACATAGATTTTTCATTATGTCCTACCCCTTGTTATATAGTTGATGAAAGGCTTCTCGAAAAGAATCTGAAGATCCTGCATTCCGTCCAGGAAAGGACGGGATGCAAGATACTTCTTGCCCTCAAAGGCTTTTCGATGTTTTCGGTATTCCCGCTGGTAGGAAAGTACCTTAAGGGAATCACTGCCAGTTCCCTCTTTGAGGCCAGACTTGGTTATGAGGAGATGGGCAGGGAAGTACATATATACTCTCCTGCTTATCTGGAAGAGGAGTTCGATGAAATATTAAAATACTGTGACCATATAGTTTTCAATTCCTTCGACCAATGGAACAGGTATAGGGAAAGAGCATTAAAAAGCGGCAAAGTTGAATGCGGTATAAGGATAAATCCGGAATACTCTGAAATCAAAACTCCTATTTACAATCCGTGCTATCAATATTCCAGACTTGGAGTTACCCTGAAAAACTTCAGAACTGATGAGCTGGAGGGCATAAGCGGCCTGCATTTTCATACCATGTGCGAACAGAATTCCGATACCCTTGAGCGCACGGTAAAGGTCGTTGATGAAAAATTCGGAAGCTATATAAGCCGGATGAAATGGATCAATATGGGCGGAGGTCACCATATTACAAGAGAGGATTATGATATTGATTTATTGATTGATTCAATAATGTACATCAAGAACAAATACTGTGTGGAAGTTTATCTTGAACCCGGAGAAGCTATCGCTCTCAATACCGGCTATTTGGTGGCAACCGTATTGGATATCGTAAATAACGGCATGAATATAGCCATCCTGGATACATCAGCGGCATGCCATATGCCCGATGTTCTGGAGATGCCATACAGACCCAATATAATCGGCGCAGGGATGCCAGATGAGTATGAATTCACTTATCGTCTGGGCGGTCTTACCTGCCTGGCGGGCGATGTCATCGGTGATTATTCATTCAGACAGCCGCTCAGACCTGGCGACAGGCTGGTGTTCTGCGATATGGCCCATTATACGATGGTCAAGAACAATATGTTCAATGGGGTGAATCTGCCGTCTATTGCTGTGTATAATGAGAAAGACGGTATGAAGGTAATAAGAAGATTCGG
>DULR01000061.1 GCA_012840245.1 Clostridiaceae bacterium | reverse complement strand
TTAAATCAGTCCTAAAAGCCAATATTTTTAATCATATCAGCCCTTTCCTTGACCATATATTTTCATAATATCAATTTTTAGGTGCCTAATTAGCCTCATGAAATACCACAAAATGAAGGCCTTATCTCGTTTCACCAAATCTGTGGATCTTACTTTTGCAAACTGGAATTTACTTTTTCAATTGACCATATCCATAAAGGCCAATTGTTCTGGTTGGACTGTCCACTCTTTTCTCAATAAAAAAGAATTCATCTTTACTATTTATATCATTAACAGCCTGAATTGGAACGCGCGATTCTACGTTTGGTACAATTGAATTGATATTAAAGATTTATTTTTTTACTTACTGGTTATTTTTTTAATTATAGACTTGGCATCATCACTATACCTTATAGTGTATTCTCCCGGCTTGATGGAATTTTCAAGATTATCTTTTTTTATCATTATTTCAAACTCAATTGAGCTTTCTATAATGCCTGCTTCATATAACCGCTTTGAAACATCTGTATAGGTTTCCTCTTCACGGACAATAAAAAGAAGGCTTCCGTCCGGATTCCGTTTAATATCGCTGGTGGTTTCATACTTATCAACCATACCAAGTCTTCCGGCAAGCCTTATTATCTCCGCATCAGTCAGCTGAGGCGAATATCCGGCAAAGAATATCACGCCTAAAAGTGAAGTCAGAATTATTCCTATGCCCATTCCAAGAAGTACACTTTTACCGTCTATCAATTTCACCCTTAATTACCTGCCATTCTTGAAATAAGCTCTATTTCTCCTTTTCCGCAGTTGAGAAGACGCGCTATTTCGGTGCTGCTCAGACCACTTTTTGCAAGCTTGATGATCTCTCTCCGCTTCAAGTCAAAAGTCAGCACTTTGCTTTTTCGCGGAGCAACTGACAGATCATTAGCATCGGTTTTTTCTTCTTCAATGATTTGCGATACCGATGATTCGTTATAGATCGCAGGAGAATCTACCTGAGCATCATTTATATTGAAAGACTTCATCTGTTCGATTCTTAAATCTGCTTCGGCAATGGTTTTCATCAAAGCATCATTTTTTTCTTCCAGCTGAGTTACAGTATAATCCGCAAACCGGTTCATCTCGGTGATCAGCTCTTCGGCATCCTCTATGACCCTGATCAGATTCTCCTTTTTCTCCAAAAGGTCATCACGATAATCATGAAGCCGTTTTTTCTCAAACAACATGAGAATCAGGGCAAACAATACAAGTCCGGATCCGATCAAAATGATACATGTAAAAAACACAGTCATTTTCTCTTACCTCAACCTTTTATCATAAGTAAATCAAATATTTCATCTTTTATTCTTTGGTTATATTATGCTCAATCTAAATCCGTATGTCTATAGTATGTTTCTCCTGGGGCAGTTTTATCTCTCCGGTTTTCCTGCCTTCATCCTTTTCAGATTCACCGCTCTTTTTACCCTGTTTTTTTTCCTGGTCTCTGCCGCGGTTTCTTTGATCATCCGCAATAGTTATTTTTTGAGCCTCTCTCTGTGTGTGTACGCTTCTGATATCCTGGAGAGCTTCTTTTACAGAATTATCCGCATTCTGCTGAGCCTGGCCGACCAGTCTCTGCTGCTCTTCGCTTTGCATTCTGGCCACTTCATTGACCTTTGGCATCAATATCTGGTAGTCCACCGGTCTGATCGACATACCGATCCCTCCCTTTTAAAGCGGCCCAAAGCGGATATCTGCCCCATCGCTGTAAAGTGTGCAATATTGAGCCTCTTCTTTAATATACAACATACTGTTTCCGATAGCAACCCTGACACCGGGATAAACACTGCCACGGATCTTTATGCGGCCATTAGCTCCCATCTGAAGCATTTCTTCAATTTCAGCAATTTCTTTCTTGTATTCATTGATCTTGTTCTCATAAAAGAATTTAGCTCTCGTGCTCTTAGCCAGGATCTCACGCTTTTCCATAGTAAGTTCTCCGGCAAGCTTCAACCTGTTAAGCAGTGTAATAGCCTGATTTGCCTTTAAAAGGCCATCCTCCATGTTCGGAAGGTCGTTCTTGAGAAATTTGAGTCTTTCACGAAGATGAGGATCCACACCAACTTCAAGAACTGTAGCCGTGGACATCTGGCTTCCCAGATACTTCAGATCGACTTCCTTGCCTACTCTTACGGTACCGCCCACCAGAAGCCCTTTCCTTCCTCCAAGCTCCAGTCTGTTGCCGCATTTTATATCGCAATGCATGATGGCCTCGGCCTTAATGTCATTACGCGCTTCCACGGTTGCGCTCTCTATATATTTTGAAATGATATCCCGGCCTGATATCAAAATACCTTTTCCGTTCCCATGCATTCCCCTTTTCAGGATTATGTCGCCACCGGCCTTCAAGATCGCACCTTCTACAACACCGTTGACCTCTATATTGCCGCCGGCTTGGATTTCGAATCCTGACAAGACATTGCCTCTTACTGAAACATTGCCAATGAATCTGATATTCCCGGTTGAATTGTCTACATTGTCCATTACCTCATAAGTCGGGAAAACACTTATTTTGCCGTCTGTAAACATCAGCTGGCCGTCAATGGCTGCAAAAAGCTCCTGCCCGTCGGGACTTAACACAACATTTTTACCTCTGGGTATGATCGCCGGTTTTCCGTCAAGAGCCTTCAGTTCCTGCCCAACAAGGTTTTTCCCCGGTTTCCCTTTTACAGGAGGTATCAGCTCAGCCAGCTTCTGACCTTTAGTGATATTCTCTATCAGATTCATATCCTTGTAGTTGACGGTCCCGTCTTCCATGATGATCGGCTTGCGGTCTTTTTTAATGTCTACAAGATATCTGACTTCACCGTTCTTCCCGTTTTCAGGCGGAATGCCTTCAGCAACCAGAATTTGCTGGTTATAAACGGGATAAGCAGCAAGTTCACGGATCTTTACCTCATTCATTCCGAAAACTACGCCCTTTGAATATAAAGCCTGCACTATGGACTCCAGAGTCGGAGGAGAGCCGCCGGCTGCAGGCGGTGTTAAAATAACAAAAGCCATCATTTTATCTTCAGAAACAATGGCCTCAACGGTAGAATCGATCTTTGCCTCTTCCTGGGCATCTGCAATTTTAACAGGTATGCCGTCAGAGCGTTTTACAGCATCTGAAATCAGATTCGCATTATAATGCTGTATTTTCTTCATACGAATCAGATTGAGAACATCCGATTCACTGACGCGGGAAAAAAAATCCGCAGGTTTATAGACCGTCAGATATACGCCATCTTTCTCATAAGTCAAGCTATAGCCTTTGTTGTTTTGCACATAATCTGTCATTTTAACTCTCCTTCTTAAAATTGCATCAATGGTTACAGAATAGCGCTTTTCAGTCTTTCCAGCTTACCCCGCATTCTCAGTATAGCTTTTGTATGGAGCTGGGATATCCTTGACTCCGACACATTCATGATCATGCTTATTTCTTTCAATGTAAGCTCCTCATAGTAGTATAAGGTCACAACCATCCGCTCTTTTTCCGGCAGCTTTTCAATAGCTTCCGACAGGATCTCCTTTAGCTCGACCACTTCCATTCTTTCTTCGGGCATATTTGCATCCCTTTGCATGGCCAGGGGATCAAAACCCGTTTCATGATTCTGCTCCAGATAATCCTCCAGCGAGATCATCTGGGACATATTTACCTCCTGGAGCAGTTTGTTCAGCTCTTCAACAGATATCCCAAGTTTGTCGGCAACTTCCTGATCAGAAGCTGAATGCCCCAGTTCGTTTTCAAGTTCAAAATACGCTTTTTCCAGTTCTTTTCCTTTCTTTCTGAGTGATCTGGGCGCCCAGTCCTGTTCTCTTATGGAATCGATGATCGCGCCTCTGATGCGCAGTGAAGCATAAGTTTCAAATTTAACCTTCTTATTGATATCAAATTTGTCTATTGCATCAATCAAACCAAATATGCCATATCCAACCAGATCGTCATACTCAACGTTCGAGCCGAAATATATGCTTAGCCTGCCGGCAACATACTTGACCAGATCAGCATATTCAATGATCAACTCTTCTTTTATTCCCGGATCTCTTGTTTCACTGTATTTCTTCCATAGCTCCTGCTGCCTCTGTAGAACAGATGCTGACATTTCTACCTCCGCCTTCCTTAAAAAATCATTAAGGAACATGAATGTTTTATCCTATTTTCTCAGCTCATTTTTTATATATTCTGCTATCGGAAGCTCATTAAACTCATCGTCATCAATACCTAAATCAATCTTCTCATCAGCAACCAGATTCAGAATGCTTTCAGTATTATCGGCCATCGCCGCCTTTTGTGCTTCCTCTTCTTTTTTCCTCTCCTCGGCTAACCTTTTCTTTTCTTCAAGTTCTCTTTCTTCGGCTTTCCGCTTTATCGTTTCAACTATGTCATTTACAGTATATCTGACAAATAGCCCAACTACATAAAAAACAACCATCGCGATGACCATATTGGTCATATTTTCTTTATTGCTCAACCTATGTGCATATCCTGCCAGGCCTGTAACAATGGCACCTGACAAAGCCAACAACAGCGGCAGTTTACGGATATAAGCCATATAACACCCTTCATATATATTTGATCCCATAGCCAATGGTCTTTACCATAAGCCTTCCGTCTTCCGAATACAACTCAATGGTTCTTCCGTGGTTGCCTCCCGTATCTTCGCTCAATATAGGTATTTCAAGCTGCTGAAGCATCATTTTGGCTGCTTCGCTGTTTCTGGCACCTATTTTCATGCTTTCGTTCGAACCTGAGAAAGCAAACATTTGTGCTCCCCCGGCGATCTTTGCCACCAGATCCTTTTTGTTGGCTCCCATAGCCAACATTTGGTCCACTAAGTCCAAAATACCGGTATCAGCGAATTTCGCCCTGTTTGTATTTGCCGTTGCTATCTTTGAGCTTGGAAGCATTATATGAGCCATACCTATAATTTTCTTTTTGCAGTCATATAAAGTTATTCCAACACACGATCCGAGACCAAGTGTAGTTAAAATGGATGGATGACTCGCAACTTTTAGGTCAGCCATCCCTACCCTTATCAACTCAACTACCATTATGCTACTCCTAATGCACTGAGTAAACGTCCATATGAAATTTCATCAGGAACCAGAAAAAAGTCTCCTATAACGCTGTCTTTTCCATATGTAAATTCATTTTCTATATATAAAACCGTATCAGAGCTTTTGCCGAACTCGATGGCCGGAACACTTAGTATGGCACCGGCCATATCGATGGCCAGGCCAGGCACGTCAGCCATGATCTTGAGATTGGTCAGATTTGACAGAGCTGAAAGATATGATCCTGAAAGTATATTTCCGACCTCCATAAGAGCTGAACATGTCATATCATCAAACTCTATCACCTCATCTGCGCTTCTGCCCATCAGAATATTCACAAGAAGCCGGGCACTCTGCAGATCAAGAACAAAAAGTATATTTCCTGTGATATCTCCCTGGACACCCAATAATATGCCAACAACCTCAGTCTCGGCTCCTCCCAGTACATCGCTTACTTCGGTGAATCTCATGACCCTGATTTGAGGAACCTTCATTTCGATTCTTTTATCCAGCATCTTGGCGAGCGCTGTAGCTGCATTGCCGGCTCCAATATTCCCGATTTCCTTAAGAACATCGAGGTGAAAACTGCTAATATCATTGATCCCTATGCCGTTCGCCATTTTCCCCCAACACCTTTCCGGCTATTGCTTGTCCATAAGCTCTGAAATCATCTTTTCAATGTTCAGCAATGTTATCAGTCTGCCCTCATGTTTAGCAATACCCTGAATGTAATCGAGACTTCTGTCATTAGTTATAGTGGCTACGCTTTCGATGTCGTTCTCTTGCAGGGTAACGACTTCATCGACTGCATCTACTATTACTCCAAGCAAAGCATCGTTGAATTTGAAAATAATGGTCCGTGTGTCGTCGTCAGCTTCTATTTCCGGCAGGCCGAACTTAATCCTCATACTCATGATGGGGATCACATCCCCTCTTAAGTTTACCACTCCCTTTATGTAGTCCGGTGTTGTGGGCACTCTGGTAGGATTGAGTATTTTTTCGATAATAGAAACTTTGTGGATATCGGCACCAAACTCCTGGTCTCCCACCCTGAATGCGACAAATTGCTTTATTTCATTCGAAGATTTGCCACTCATTTGCCGGTTCCCCCTTTACTAAACTTAAAACTCATATGGCAAGAGAATTAACATCCAAAATCAGGGCAACATTGCCATCCCCGAGAATTGTCGCTCCGGCGATATGCTTCACTCCAGCCAGAAGCTTTCCAAGAGATTTTATGACTATCTCCTGCTGTCCTATAAGCGCATCAACGATAAAGGCAGACAGTTTTTCGCCTTTCTTTGTTATTACACAGGTGATGCTCTTTTTCTGTTCGTCGGGAACAGCTCCGGGCACCTCCAGGATCCTGTCCAGTCTGACGATCGGGATAACCATGTCGCGAAGCAGTATAACTTCCTGATTTCTCACCAGACGGATATCCCCCGGCTTGACGCTCTCTATCTCCTTTATGGAGCCAAGAGGGATAGCATATTTTTCATCTCCCACCCTTACCATTAGAGCCTGTATGATTGCAAGAGTCAGAGGTATCCTGATAGTTGTTCTGGTTCCTTTGCCTTTTACCGAATCAAGCTCAACCATTCCGCCGAGTGCTTCGATCTTTGTTTTTACCACGTCCAGTCCAACCCCTCTTCCTGAAAGGTCTGTCACCTTGTCAGCCGTACTGAAGCTGGGCTTGAAGAGATATTCGATCACCTCTCTGTCAGTGAGGGAATCAACTATTTCGGCAGACTCGATGCCCTTCTCAACAATTTTCTTTCTGACCTTTTCAACATCGATACCACGGCCGTCGTCCTCAACCTCTATGACAACATTGTTGCCATCCTGGAACGCCCTCAGGTAAATGTTTCCTGCGGCAGATTTACCTGTTTTTGATCTTTCCTCAGTTGTTTCCAGTCCATGATCGGCCGAGTTTCTGAGAATATGTATAAGCGGATCTCCGATTTCATCGATGACTGTTCTGTCTAGCTCTGTTTCCTCACCCGACATGTGCAGCTTGATGTCTTTATTGAGTTCTCTGGATATATCGCGTATCATTCTGGGGAATCTGTTGAAGACTGTTTCCACAGGCACCATTCGGACTCTCATAACAGCGTCATGTATGCTCGTGGTTATACGTTCGAGATATTCTATGGTTTCACGCTCGCTGCCGTCTTTCGTATTGATGGTATCGTCAAGACGGGTCTTTATGATTATCAGCTCACTTACCAGATTCATCAAAGTGTCAAGACGGTCGATATCAACACGGACAGTCTTGCCGGTCTTCTGGAGTTTCTTATGCTGATCGTCGGCTGTTTTAGGACCTGTCTGGACAGCCTGTGCCAAAGCTGCGGCTGCTTCGGCTTCTGCCGTTACATCATCGCTGCTGTCCTGCTCAAACATATTTTCCGGCAGAACAGGGGTTACGTCCACCTGGCTTATTTCAGCCACCGAATTGATTTCCTGAATGAAGAACTCTTTGGGTTTTGAGGTAATGACGATAACGGTAAAGTCAAAATCGAAACGCTCATCTTCGATGTCTTCGACCTTTGGTACCGATTTGATCACCTCTGAATTTTTCTCAAGGATCTGAAATACGATAAATGCCCTGGCAGCCTTGAGCAAACAGCCCCTGTCCAGAACGACATGTATTTCAAATACATTCATATCTGCTTCATGAGCCTTCTTTATTACATTGACATCATACTGGTTGAGCTCGATTCTCAAAGTTTTTACCGGTTCCAGGCTTTTTGATTCTTCCTTTTCGGTTTTTTGTCTCTTTTTTGACGGGGCTTTTTTAGGAGCATTGTCAGCTTTGATGATATTGTTCAGTTCATCGATAATATCCTGAAAGCTCTCGCTGCCTTCCTGACCGGTCTGCGATATGGTATTGACGTATGTTTCCAAAGCATCAAGACATTTGAACAATACGTCGACCATATTGGAATCAGCGTAGATCCTTTCATTCCGGAGTGCATCCAACACATCTTCCATGTCATGAGTCAACGTCTGCATCTTCGTAAATCCCATCGTACCCGACATGCCTTTTAAAGTATGCGCCACCCGGAATATCTCATTAAGGACATTCTTGTCCTTATTATCCTTTTCCAGTTCCAGAAGCGATGCATTGAGCTGTTGTAAATGCTCTCTTGACTCCTCTACAAATATATCCAGGTATTGATTCATCTCCATTACCCGTGCACCCCCATAAATTTCATAATGCATGTTGGTATCTCTTGCAGTGGGACAGTTTTATCTACCACACCAATATCTATTGCCGATCTCGGCATACCAAATACTATACTGGTCCTTTCATCCTGGGCGATTATGAAAGCATTTTTTCTTTCCTTCAATTTAATTAGTCCTTTGCTTCCATCATTCCCCATGCCCGTCATGATCACGCCGATAATAGATTCAAACCCTGTTTCCGACAAGGATTCCATCATAACATCCACATTTGGCCTGAGTCCTCCGATAGGCGGAGTCTTAAGCAGTTTGACCCTGAGTTTTTTGCCTTCGCAGTCAAATGTCATGTGGTAATCCCCGGGTGCTATGTATGCATATCCGGCCCTTATTTCTTCACCATCTTCCGCTTCTTTGACCGAGATCTTGCAGATTTCATTCAGCCTCGCAGCCAATGAAGCTGTAAAACCGGGCGGCATATGTTGCACTATCACTATAGCTGCCGGAAGATCTCCGGGAAACTCGGGTAGAATCTCAGAAAGCGCTCTCGGTCCACCGGTAGATACGCCCATGGCTATAACATACTTCATCTCCCGGGGCTTACCGGCGTTGTCCGCAATTCCTTTCGGCTTTATCCTCTCAACAGTATTAAACAACTGATTGCTTTTCAATGTTCTGTATGCCAGCTTTATCTTGTCGATGATCTCTTTTTGCTTGACCGGCGAAAACATATCAAAGATATTGCCGGATTTCGTTATAAAATCAAAGGCTCCCAATTCAAGCGCCCTGATGGTCTCATTTGCCCTCTCCTTCGTGAAGCTGCTTATCATTATAATACCATACTGGCCTTGCTTCAGCAGATGTTTAATGCAGCTGATGCCATCCATCACCGGCATTTCAACATCGAGGGTTATTATGTCAGGATAAAGCTCGGCGGCCATTTTCAATGCTTCCTTGCCATCCCTCGCTGTACCAACGATCTCTATATCAGGGTCCTGCACCAGAATATTCTGAATTATCCGGCGTATCAGTGCGGAGTCATCCACAATAAGCACTTTGATTTTTTCATTTCTCATTTGGTTGACCAGCCTTTTTTAAGCAATTTTCTCTGTGAGTCAAAAATAAAACTGATAACCTTCTCCCTATCCATTTCTCTGATATCTACAAATTCTACTCCCGTCTCATACTTAAACTTACCTTTGTCGCGAATGTCAAATACCCTCACAATACGACCGATAAAATTAAGATTGAATCCGATATCCAGATTACCTTCTATATACCACCCGTAAACAGGTTTTTCATTGGTAAGAAGACATAAACCTCCTCCGCTTATATCTTTTGTTATCGCTTTAATGAAGGTGCCCCTGTCTTCAGCTTTAGTATCTTTATTGGCAAACATTCTGTATTTGACATCCAGGATACATCCAAAGCGAAAAAATCCCCGTCTTTGAATGTGCTCTTCACCGGATTTGGGCATCACCCTCAGTAAATAGATCCTGCCGTCTATATTCCTTTCAAGAGCAACTGCCCTGATCTTATAAAGCTCACCCTTTCGCTCATAGATAATGTCCATCTCAACGCCACGATGTACCGGAAAAATCCTGCCCCCCTGTATCGGTGCATGTATCTCCATGCTGCCATCGGGGAGAAATCTTTCAAACTGCGACACTAAAAGCGGATGTATGCGTTGATTGTTGTTGTCATAAAGCTCCACCTCAAGTTTATCGCCGAGGGTAAGTTTGATTGTTTCCATTCAGCCGACCTCATAAATCTAACATATATGATTCTCAAGCTACATTTAAGTACAGTATAACATAGTTTACCTATTTCATACACCAAAATACGACAATAGTTTCGAAATAAATCCCTTAGCCCCTGACATTTCCTCGGACGGCTTCTGGGAAAACAGCTTAAGTGCGATTTCCGCGATACTTTTAGCCGCCTGGCATTTTGGATTGTAGAGACTGAAAGGTCTTTGTATTTTTACACTTTTTGTCACATTGTCATCATATAATATATACCCAAGTTTTAAAAGCCTTAAAGATAAAAATTTTTGAGAAACGACGCATAATTTGTTGGCTATCTCTTCAGCCTCCTTGACACTGTCAGCCTTATTGACGATTATATTGATCGGTTTCTTCTTATCACGGCGTGAAACCATTTTCACAAGCGCATATGCATCAGTGATGGCCGTAGGTTCTGGTGTTGTTACAAGAAGCACTTCATCTGCAGCCATTATGAAGCTCATTACATTTTGCGAAAGTCCTGCACCCGTATCGATCAAAATAACATCGAACAGCTTGTCCAGAAGGCTTATACTGTTGACAAACTTCCTGAGTTTTTTCTTGTCGAGTCGGATAAGCTCCTCCACACCCGACCCTCCGGAAAGGAATTTTATGTTGTCAGGCCCGTCGGTCAGTATCTCAAAAATATTCTTTTCGTCATGTATCAGATCGAGCAAAGTGTATTTGGGTATGATCCCAAACAACACATCGATATTGGCCAATCCGAAATCCGCATCGAGGATCGCGACCTTCAGCCCTCTCCTGCTCAATGCCAGCGCCAGGTTGACAGTAATGTTCGTTTTCCCGACACCCCCTTTGCCGCTCGTCACTGTAATGACCCTCGCGATCTTTTCAGATCCGGTCATGGGTTGAACGGCCTGTTGGTTCTCGGATTTCATATTAACTATTTTCCTCAGCATTTCCGCCTGATCGTTCATTGGTTATCAACACCCCCTCAATCCGGATCTGTCAGTTGCCGCTGCTAAGAATAGATGAAACGAGTTGCCTTACATTGGCTATATCCAGATCATCGGGAACACTCTGGCCTGCTGTTGTGTAAGAAAGAGGTTTCCCCGTCATATATCTGGCATTAAGAATGACCCCGGGAGCCGGTGATTCGTCCAGTTTCGTGAAAAGGAGCTTGTAGTTCTTAATGAAGGCATAGTATTCGAGAATCTCTCTTACTGCGATCCTGCTTGTATTGCTGCTTATGACCAGATAGGTCTCGTCTGCGTTCACTGCGTTTACAAGTGCTTTGAGCTCATCGAAATGCTCTTTGTTTTTATGGCTTCTTCCGGCGGTATCTATCAAAATCAGATCGTTGTCGCTGAGCCTTTCGACAGCATCCTTTATTTCTCCCGGCGAATAAACGACTGTGACCTTCAGGTTCAGGATCTCGGCATAGGTTTTCAACTGTTCCACCGCCGCTATTCTGTATGTATCGGCAGTTATAAGGCCGACCTTTTTCTGTCTGAATGTAAAATCGGCCGCTATTTTGGCAAGGGTAGTGGTTTTCCCGACACCGGTAGGCCCGAGTAAAATGACTACATGGGGCTTTTTCCCTTCCATCAGTTTAATGGGTTCGGGCTCACCCAGTAAAACAGTCATTATCTTTGAAGCAAGGTTGTACACTTCGTCCCTGCTTAATGCATTTCCGCCTCTTTCCCTGATCTTGTCAAGTATTTTTTCAATTAACTTAGGTTCCACATCCTTTTCAAAAAGCGCGTCTCTTAAAGATATAAGCGGGTCTGCCTCATTTTTCCCCTTTAACTCGGCTTTGTCCCTGATCTGCACAAAGCCTGCCGGTTCCTTCAGAACATTTTCAGCAGCATGATCCTGGTTCTCCGGCACATTCTTTTTCTGAACTACATCATATATTTTGCTTAGCATGCTTTCCATGCTTTTGACTTTTTCTTCAAGTTCGGAAATTTTGCGGTTTTCAGTATTATCAGCATTCTCCCGGGCAACTGCAGCTTCTTCCGGTGCTCCCGCCTGCTGCTGAGTGGGTCTTGCCTGCATGGCAGGAGCCTGTTCATTGACAGGGACCTGAATCACAGGATTGTACTGAGGCTGGGGCTGCGGTTGAGGCTGGAACTGAGGCTGAGACTGGAAAGTCGGGTATATCTCTGCCTGCCTTGTATTGTATTTGGGTTTTGCAGGGCGTACATAATCATCGTCTATCGCAGCTACGACTTCAATCATGGGCTTGGAAAACAGGCCCTTCAAGCCTTTGGGCTTAACCTTCCTGCTGTTCATAATAACAGCTTCGCTGCCAAGATCCATCTTAACCTTTAGCAAGGCTTCCTGCATATCCTTGCATGTGTACCTGCGAATCTTCATTCCCTGATTCCCTTTCCGTTAAATACTTACCATACCGATGGCATTAACCTCCAGAGTGGGATCCAACTCGTTATACGACAGAACTGCCAATCCCGGAATGGCATGCTCGGTAAGACGTTTGAAATATAATCTGACTATCGGCGAAGCAAGCACAACCGGCTGTTTTCCGGACTGAGCCATCTTCTCCGACAATTTTGCCGTACTTGAAATTATCTTGCTGCTTATGGAAGGATCCATAGCCATATAAGAACCAGCTTCGGTCTTCTGGACAGAATCAAGTATCATTTGCTCAACCTTGGGATCCAGTGTAATGACCTCGGAGTTCCTGCTGCTGAGGTAGCTTTTTGATATTGCCCTGCCAAGGGCCTGCCTTACGTATTCGGTCAGCATATCAGGATCCCTGGTCACAGGTGCGAAATCGGCCAGGGTTTCCAGGATAGTGACCATATCCCTTATGGAAACGCCTTCTCTTAAAAGATTTGCAAGAACCTTCTGAATTTCGCCCAGGGTCATGAGTTTGGGTATCAATTCATCCACAATGGCAGGGTAAGATGCCCTGACATTGTCGATAAGCGTCTGCACATCCTGTCTGCCGAGCAGTTCATGGATATGTCTCCTTACAATTTCGGTCATATGCGTTGCGACTATGGAAGGAGCATCCACAACAGTATAGCCGAGAACCTCAGCTTTATCGCGCATTGATTCGGGGATCCACATGGCAGGCAGTCCGAATGCAGGCTCGAACGTGGGTATACCTTTGATCTCCTCATCTGCCGTGCCCGGATTCATTGCCATGAAATGATCCAGCATAAGCTCACCGCTTGCGACCTCAACGCCTTTTATCTTTATGATATATTGGTTGGGTGATAGCTGGATATTATCCCTGAGCCTTATGACAGGAACGACTACCCCCAGTTCAAGGGCAAGCTGGCGCCTGATCATGACTACTCTGTCAAGCAGATCTCCGCCCTGATTTTTATCTGCCAGCGGAATGATGGCGTATCCAAACTCAAGCTCAATGGGATCGACCTGGAGCAGTGAAACCACATTCTCGGGTTTCCTGATTTCTTCCACTTCCTGCTGTTCGACCTTAAGCTCTTCTTCCTTTATGACCTTTTCACTTCTGTCTCTGATGATTATTCCAAGATATACCAGTGCTGCTGCCATAAGCAATAATGACCACTGACGGAGAACAGGGGTCAATAAAACACAAGCCCCGGCGCTGATAAACAGAACCTTGGGACTGTCAAAAAGCTGTTTTATGATGTCGCTTCCCAGATCGTTGTCCGAAGCAGCCCTTGTTACTATGATACCTGTGGCTACGGCGATCATAAGCGATGGGAT
The DNA here is from genome assembly GCA_012840245.1 of Clostridiaceae bacterium. Classification (GTDB taxonomy): domain Bacteria; phylum Bacillota; class Clostridia; order DSM-8532; family DSM-8532; genus DTU059. The sequence continues at coordinate 514 of DULR01000061.1, read as the reverse complement.
CTGGCTTACAAGGCCGTCTCCGATTGTCAGGATGGTATATGTCTCCAGTGCCTCATCCAGGGTTTTGTTCAAAAAGACCATACCCATTACGATTCCGCCGATGATGTTGACAAAAACTGTGATTATGCCTGCAACAGCATCATTCTTGACAAACTTGGAGGCACCATCCATGGAGCCGTAGAAATCTGCTTCTCTTTGTATGATTTTGCGCCTTTCCTTGGCTTCAGTCTCACTTATCAGACCTGAATTCAGATCGGCGTCAATTGCCATCTGCTTGCCTGGCATAGCGTCCAGCGTAAAGCGTGCAGCAACTTCCGATACGCGTTCAGCGCCTTTAGTGATGACCATGAACTGAACGATCATAATTACTATAAATACCAACGCACCAACGACCAGATTGTCTCCGCCGACAAAGGTGCCAAAGCTGCGGATAACCTCTCCGGCTTCTCCTTTGCCTATAATAAGCCTTGTGGAAACAATGTTCAAAGAAAGGCGGAACAGTGTCGTGAACAGA
>DULR01000060.1 GCA_012840245.1 Clostridiaceae bacterium | reverse complement strand
CCATTTGCTTGTTTTCCAAGGCCAAAGTTACAGACTGACACACTCAACCATGAAATCCCAATAATGGGGCAGGGGTGCTCGGAAAATTAAGTTCCGCACCGCTCGGAATTATACTTGCCAAAAACAACACATAGTCATTAAAATAACACCTTAAATTACTTATCGTTTAAGAAATAATGACCTCATTTATTTTTCTATCTTCAAATTCATTATAAGTATATCTTCGTATTCTTGATTGTGTATTACCATATCGTGCAAACTTAAATTCATAAAATTTATCTCTTAGAAAACTAAACTTTCTCTTAATTAATTTTGCCACATTGTAATTTGCAGTAGTGAAGAATATTTGAGTTCCATTTGATATAGCCATTTACAACTGCAGCCGGAAAAAAGCTGCATATTGCGCAGCCTTCTATAAGTCTTGCAATATCAGAGCTTGAAGATTACTATGGTATAAAACTATTTGATCGCATTGCAAAAAGACTCCATATTACAGAAATTGGAAAGAGCTTTCTTCAATATGCGACACATATTGTGGGGCTTTTTGAGGATATGGAAAAGGAAATCAAAAACTTTGATGTAACAGGACTCATTCGTATTGGAGCAAGTATTACCATCGGAAATAATTTATTACCAAGATATATAACCGAGTTAAAGCAAATTCATCCTCAAATGGATGTTAAGGTAATCATAGATAACTCAGAAAAAATTCAACAATATATTTTGTCCAATCAGATTGATATTGGGTTGATAGAGGGTATTGTCCACAGCTCTTATATTATAGAGCATAAGTTTCGAGATGATGAATTAGTAATGATTTGTGGGAATGATCATCCCTTTGCCAAACAAAAGAATATAGAGATTTCAAAACTTCAAAGTGAAAGTTTCATTTTAAGAGAAGCAGGAAGTGCTGGACGTGAAATTTTTGACAGTACAATGACTTCTTATGGAATAAAAATCTTACCTGCCTGGGAGAGTACAAGTACTCAAGCAATAATTAGAGCAGTGCAGGCAAATTTAGGTATATCCGTGTTGCCTTATTTAATGGTTAAGGACTCTCTTGAACGCAAAGAAATCAGTCAGTTTCAATTAATCGGGATACGATTTAAAAGAAACTTTTCTGTTATTTACCATCAAAATAAATTTTTAACTCAGAGTGCAAAAGACTTTATTTCTCTATGTAAATAGAAATAACGCTTTCGGTATTTTATTTAAAACAGCAGCTTTTATTTAATCATATATTTACTTGTATACTCAGGCGTTTCTTAAAAAATTGTAGGGCTATCATAATGATTTCCATAATAATCAGAACTAATGATACTAACTGCGATATTCTAAGCCCCGGGAATTGATAAAGGCCATCTGTACTGCCCAATTATTTTTCCCCCGTTGCAGTAAAATTACAGTAAAGAACAAAAAGCTTCGTCCTGCTGCGTCAAGCTTCGCCTCCTGCGGTGTTCATTTATCTCATAAACTCCGCTCCTCGTGGTTTGCTTTCCTTGCATTACTCGCTTTTTACTGTGCATACTCTGCGCAGAGCGCATCCATAGTAAAGATGATATCCTGCACGGCTTTGGTGTTAAGATAGCAAAAAGCAAGAAGCCAACACTTCGTGTTGACTTCTTGTATTTTGGAGCCCTCAACCAGAATCGAACTGGTGACCTCATCCTTACCATGGATGCGCTCTGCCTACTGAGCTATGAGGGCATATTTTCGGTTTTGCTGGAGCGGGTGAAGGGAATCGAACCCTCGCAATCAGCTTGGGAAGCTGATGTTCTGCCATTGAACTACACCCGCATGCACATCAGTTCATGCAGCAAAACCTATTTTAGCACATGGCCTTATTGTTGTCCAGTACTGTTTGATAATTTGATTTAGTAATTAGCACCACTTTATCTGTAAAAACAGTATGCCCTTCAGGATGAGATATGAGGGAAAATGCGCATCAAAGCTCAGTTTTCATCATCATAATAATAGTATTGTGATTCCATTTCGGCTTGTTTTTCTTTAATAGTCGTTACATTCTCCTGGATCGAGAAAACTACCATGAATATCTCAAACATTACTCTAAGTACGATTTCCAGTATTATAGTTCCCAGAAGGCCTACCAGAAAATTAGCCGCGAAAATAGCCACGATTCCCACTATAAGCACGACCAGAGCGAAAGCTATATAAAGTATCTTTACCAACCCGCTGCTTAACATCAGCCTGAAGTTGAGAACATCATTGAGGTAGTCTGAAACGCGGTCATAGCGCTTCTCTTTTTTGGGGACCAGGAATAAAAAATATATCCATATAGCCACAATAACCGCTCCGGTTATGATGTAAGGCATTGCTCCGCCGATTGCATCGGTCACCTTGTCTGTCAATGAAAAAAATCCTAATTTTAAAAACCAGTCCATACGTCAACCCCCGTTTTTGCTTTGATTAATCAGACTTTCTGCTAGTTTCACGGCCTTATACGCATCGTTGGTGTAATGCGCTCCGAAGCTTCCGGCAAAATTGCTGTCCAGTACCGCGCCCCCAACCATCATCTCGCATGCAAGTCCTTCCTCTTTCATAACAGACATCACTTTTGGCATCTGGTTCATAGTTGTCGTCATAAGCGCAGACAGAGCTATGATATCTGCATTATTTGCCTTTGCGGTCTCTATTATGCGGGAAGATTCAACATCCTTGCCCAGATCTATCACTTTAAAGCCGTAGTTTCTTAAAAGCATGGCCACGATATTCTTTCCTATATCATGGACATCGCCTTTGACCGTAGCTATAACAATTGTACCTTTATTTCCACTTATATTTCCACTGTCTTTTTCAAGTTCAGGCGAAATTACCGCCATTGCCTTTTCCATCGCCTCGGCTCCCCTGATCAATTGCGGGAGAAAATATTTCTTGCTCTCATAAAGCTCTCCTACCTTCTGTATCGCAGGGATCAGCTCATCATCCATTATCAGTCTGGGAGGTTTCCCGCTTATCAGCGCCTGACGGGCTAAATCTTCTATTGAAGCTGCATCACCGTTGATGATGGCCTCATAGAGAGTTTTTGAGGTCTTTTTACCCGTTTTGGCTGAATTTTGAGCGCTATCATCCTGATCGGAATACTGTCCGATGTAGGCAAGAGCATTTTTATCCCTGGCTGTCAGCGCATCGGTGGCTTTGACACTCTGCATCATCTGACGGTTATTGGGATTCAGAATCGCGCTTGTAAGGCCGCAGGCAACTGCCATGGACAGGAAAGCTGAATTGATCTGCTCTCTTGAAGGAAGTCCAAAGGACACATTGGACAGGCCTATCGTGGTATTTGCCTTGAATCTGTTTTTACACCAGGTGATGACCTTCAGTGTTTCAAGAGCACTTTCGGCATTCGATGCTATTGTCATGACAAGGCCGTCGACAAGAATATCTTCCTTTGTGAACCCCAGCTTCCTGGCCTTCTCATACACGTCTTTGATTATCTCTATGCGCTCTTCGGCAGTTTCAGGCACTCCACTGTCATCGACAGGCAGAAGGACAAACATGGCTCCGTACTTTTTTGCCAGCGGAAGTATTTTTTCTATTTTGGCCTTCTCGCCTGAAATAGAGTTTATAACAGCTCTTCCGGGATATATCCGCAATACCTGTTCCAATGCTTCGGCATTTGAGGTGTCGATCAATATGGGAGCGTCTACTGCGTTGCATACCGTATTTACCATATTTACGAGCGTCTCTTTTTCATTTATCCCCGGAACTCCCGCATTGACATCAAGGAGCATTGCTCCCGCTTCGACCTGCTCCCTGGCAAGATCGGATACATAGTCCATATCACCGCTAATAAGAGCTTCCTTCAGTGCCTTTTTCCCTGTAGGATTGAGTCTTTCGCCTATGACCGCGAAGGGAAGGGTCGTATGGATCATGACAGTTTTGCGGTTCGAACACGCAAGGCTGTAGGGCTTTCTTTCATGTTTTACAGGTTTGAGACAAGTAACAGCTTCGGCTACCTTTCTGATATGCTCCGGGGTGGTTCCGCAGCAGCCGCCGAGAGCATTTGCCCCGGCTTCAACAAGAACCTCGGCATATGATGCGAAGCTTTCGGGATCCATGTCAAACACTGTCCTGCCGTTTTCCAGCCTTGGTTTTCCCGCATTGGGCTTGGCTATCAGAGGCACCTTTGCGTAAGGTTTCATCTGCCTTATTATATCCACCATTTCGGCTGGTCCGGCCGAGCAATTGCAGCCTACTGCATCTGCGCCCAGGGATTGCAATGTTACCAATGCGCTGACAGGGTCACTTCCCATCAAGGTGCGCCGGCCTTCATATGTCATGGTCACCATGACCGGCAGATCGCACAGTTCCTTTACGGCTATAATGGCCGCACGGGCCTCCTGAAGATCCATCATGGTCTCAATGACAAATAAGTCTACACCGCCTGCCAGAAGCCCTTTGATTTGAGTTTTGAAGTTCTCCACAGCCTCCTCGAACTCTATACTTCCGAAGGGCACTAAAAGGCTTCCGCAGGAAGAAATATCCCCTGCGATAAGGGTTTTGGTCATGCTTACTTCCGAAGCCTTCCTGGCAATTTCGGCAAGTGTTTTGTTAAGATCAAAGGTTTCTTCGGAGAGGCCATATTCCGAAAGCTTTATCGGATTGGCTCCGAAGGTGGCTGTATATATGATCTGTGAGCCTGCTTGAATATACGCCTTTTGAATATCTGTCAGCAGATCGCTGTTTATGGAAGACCATTTTTCCGGGCAGACCCCATCAGGCATGCCTGCCTTTTGAAGGAGGGTCCCCATACCCCCGTCAAGAAGGACTATTCTGTTATTGAAAAGCTTTTTGAATTCTTTTTTTGTCATAGGGCCTCCAAATAATTAAGATTCTTCAGTCGCTTACGCTCTCTCAGAATGACATATGCAGCAGGTGCCTTTGCTCCCTCAGGATGACTTTTGGTATAGATTCTTCGGTCACTTTCGTCCCTCAGAATGACATACAGGTCTCTTTGTTTTCTCAGGATGACAGACCTTCACAAAAAGTGCCACTCTGCGAAAGAAAACTCATCATATGTTGCTGCGAAGACAGTACTATGTCATTTTGGTCTATTGCCGCTGATCCCTGCTATTGCAAGAACCGATTTTTCAGGTATCAGCAGGCAGGCTTCGTTCAGTGTTATACCAAAGGCCTCTCCATTCATCAAACGGTACAATTCCCTCTGCTGCTCCAGGTCAAAATCACCGTATCCGGGACTGAAACGCATTTTTGTCAGGACTCTGCCTTTGCTTCTCAGCATCTGGTTCACATGGAGCATAACCATGTCCAGTACCGAATCAGTTATCTCCGAGGCAGCTGCGTCAATAATAACCGCTTCACTCATTCTGCCTTCTTCCTGAAGCCGGTTTATGAGCTCCATTATTTTGCTCCCGCCAGTTGCCAGCATTATAATCGCCTGGTCACAATCCTTCATAAGCTCGGCCAGCCTGACTCCGGACAGGACCGTACCGTCTTCCAGGATCACTTTGGGAGGATCTATGCGGTCCAGATTCATTATACGATATGCCCCTGTAAGGTTCAAAGTATTCTCAGCCTTTTTGATGAGCTTTTCTGCCTCATCACGCATCGGTCCCGAAAGCCCGGTACGCTTTTTATCGAAGCCGAGTCTTGCGTAAATAAGACTTTTATTGTACTCCGGCTTCAAGTTCTTCATGATCTTTATATCATTCATAAAAGCTCAGCCTTTGCCAGTTTAAGTCATTAATTTTTACATATTCTATCATATTGGAAAACAGAGGACAAATATTATTATATTCTGTGACAGATTCTTCGCTTCGCTCTGAATGACATAAAGTGAATTGAAACCAAATTAATCAGTGGACAAAAAAATAAAGCGCCCAAAGGGCGCTTTTTGTTATTTCATATATCAGCCTTCAACAGGTGACGGATTGTAGCCGTTCTTGAAGATTTCCTCGAATTCATCAGCTTCGAGACGTTCTTTGTCAAGAAGAGCCCTGCTGATATCCTCAAGTTTGTCTTTGTTATCAATGAGGATCTGCTTGACTTTGGCATATGCGTCGTCAATTATCTTCTTGACCTCAGCATCAATCTTCGCTGAGATCTCCTCGCTGTAGTTGCGGGTATGAGCATAGCTCTTTCCTAAGAACACTTCGTCGTTTTCATCGCCGAAAACGAGGTTGGACAGCTCGTCGCTCATTCCGTATTTCGTTATCATATCACGGGCTATGGAGTTGGCATGTTTAAGGTCACTTGCAGCACCCGTGCTTATTTCTCCAAGCATGATCTCTTCGGCTGCCCTGCCGCCCAGACTTACTATGATCCGTTCGATCAGCTGGGCTTTGGTCGTATATTGACGGTCCTCATCAGGCTTGTATGAAGTAAAGCCTCCTGCCCGGCCTGAAGGAATGATGGTCACCCTGTCGACCTTCACAGTGGTCGATACAAGACGTACGGCAATGGCATGACCTGCTTCATGGTACGCAGTAAGCTTCTTCTCCTTGTCACTGATGACCCTGCTCTTCTTCTCGGGACCCATCATGACCTTGTAGTTGGCTTCCTTTATCTCTGCCATAGTGATCTTTTTCTGGTTTTTGCGTGCCGCAAGAAGGGCAGCCTCGTTGAGCAGGTTCTCCAGGTCGGCACCCGTAAATCCGGGTGTCGTTTTGGCGATATCCTTCAGATCCACATCTTCGCCCAGAGGCTTGTTCTTGGAGTGAACCTTCAGGATCTCCTCTCTGCCCCTTATATCAGGATAGCTTACAACAACCTGCCTGTCGAAACGACCCGGTCTCATAAGAGCGGGGTCCAGTATATCGGGACGGTTGGTTGCGGCAAGGATTATTACACCTTCGTTCACTCCGAAACCATCCATTTCGACGAGAAGCTGGTTGAGTGTCTGCTCGCGTTCATCGTGGCCACCGCCCAGGCCTGCGCCTCTGTGGCGGCCAACTGCATCTATTTCATCTATGAAGACAATACATGGCGCGTTTTTCTTTGCCTGTTCGAACAAATCACGCACACGGGATGCGCCGACACCAACGAACATTTCAACAAAGTCCGAACCGCTTATTGAAAAGAACGGCGTTCCGGCTTCCCCTGCAACCGCTTTGGCAAGAAGGGTTTTTCCTGTTCCGGGAGGGCCTACGAGAAGGACTCCCTTGGGTATGCGGGCACCCAGTTCAACATATTTCCTGGGTTCCTTGAGGAATTCAACTATTTCCTCAAGCTCTGCTTTTTCTTCATCAGCGCCTGCTACGTCAGAGAATCTGACCTTGTTCTTGCTGTCATCACTAGCCATGCGCGCCCTGCTCTTGCCAAAGGACATTACGCGGTTCCCGCCTCCCTGCGACTGCTGGATAAAGAAGATCCAGAAGAAAACAAAGAGAATGACCATGGCGAACATGGGCAGCATTTCAAGCCACCAGGGCGGGCTTGCTTTTTTCTCTATATCATAAGACTGAAGCTTGCCTTCATCAAAAGCATTATCCAAAAGCTCCATGAAGGAGTCCTGTGAGAGAAAACTTATTGTATACCTGAAATCCGGCGCGAAATTGCCCGATGGCGCAGCCAGAATGACGTCCGCTTCAAGAGTTTTTACGATCACACTCTTTACGTTTCCGGCATTCAGCTCTCTGCGGAATTCGGAATATTTCATGCCGGTAGGGCTGCTGACACTGTTAAACATCATAAGAATCAGGGCCATGATCACCAATATAATAGCGTAAAAGCTAAAGCCCCTAACTTTTTTCAAATAATTCAACCTCCTACTGTATCTGTATATATCAATATAATTATATTATTCTATGCCATACCAGACTCATTTAATGGTAACATACCATGTTTAAAAAAACAATAAAAATAACTTAGTATTATAACTCCTCCAACACGCATACATCAGGCAGGTTGCGGTATTTTTCGGCATAGTCCAAACCATATCCGATGACGAACTTATCGGGTATCACGATCCCCTGATAATCTATTTCCAGAGGAACCTTCCTTCTGGACGGTTTATCAAGGATCGTACATATCTTCACACTGGCGCAATGCTTCGCCATGAACAGATCCTTCAGATATGTAAGTGTCAGACCTGTATCGATCAAATCTTCAACTATGAGCACATGTTTCCCGGTAATATCATAATCAATGTCTTTAAGGATCCTAACGACTCCCGAGGACACGGTAGAGTTCCCATAACTGCTTACCGAAATGAAATCGACGCTTACGTCGATGGTCAGAGCTCTGCACAGGTCGGCCAGGAACATGAATCCGCCTTTCAATACGCCAACCAAAAGCAGATCTTTTCCTTCATAATCCTGCGATATCTTTTTCCCCAGTTCCTCCGTTTTCTTCTTAATTTCCTCTCTGGAAACCAAAACACTGATCTTAGGCATTTTTTATTCTCCTCCACTTCTAAAGTTGCACCACGAAAGCATCCATATGTTTTTGGTATCTTCCCGTGCCCTAAATTCATCAGATGTTCTCATTCCGATTATCCAGGCGACTCTGTTGCCCAGAGCCACCAGCGGGATCATATCCCGCTCGTCTGCAGGAATTTTTTTATCAATAAAGTATTCCTTCAGCTTCTTTTCTCCGACAGTATGACCTTTTTCCCCGGCTTTTCCGGCATAAGGCCTGATCCTGTCTCCTTCCCTGCGGCTGCGTATTTCAGCCCCGTTACCAAGCCTGTCCAGATCAAAAAACTGAACAAGTGAATTTTCTTTGGTTTTTTCCTGATAACCTTTTTCCATAAATTCTTCCCTGCTCAGCACCTTGCTGTCAAGGGCGCCGTTTACCTCGTACACCATGGTCCTGCCTTCCCTAATGACAGGATAGGAAAAAGGTCTACTAATTTTTTTACCCCTTTTTTTAAAAATCAATCTGTCATAGGAAATAACAGCAGTAAAACCTTTGGGTAAGCATACCTCCTGTCCCGTATGGCCGCTGCGGCACAGATCCGCTATCCGCTCCACATGCACAGCCTCGAGATTCTTCCGGCTGCTGCTTATTCTTTCCCATGCGATCCTGATTATCCTTTTCAGCATGGCATCAGATAAACTTCTTAATCCTGCCGCTGACAGCACCACTTCGCCTGTATCCGACACTACAATATCATCATACAGGCGTTTTGCCGTATCTTCAAGAAATTCGCGATCCTCCAGGGCCAATTTTGAAAGTCTCACCAGCTGGTTCACCGGATCGACTTCAAAAAGCTCTCTTATTCTGGGGAACAATTCGTTCCTTATACGGTTCCGGGTATATTCTACCCCTTTATTGCTGCTGTCAGTACAAAAAGAAATTTTATTCTCATTTAAGTACTTTTCGATTTCTTCTCTGGAAATATTCAAAAGCGGCCGGATTATCCTGTCTCTTTTTGCTGGGATCCCGCAGATCCCGTCAATGCCCGAGCCCCGCAAAATGTTCATCATGACGGTCTCGGCCTGATCATCCCTGTTGTGGGCAACGGCTATCAGATCGAAGTACGCCTTTTGGCGGACATTTTCCATGATCCTGTATCTGGCTGTCCTGCCCGCCTCTTCCTCGGAAATCCCTAGCTTTTCACTCAATTTTTTTATATTGACGGAATACACCCTTACGGGAACAGACCACTCCCTGCAAAGATCCACAACAAAATCCTGATCCCTGTCGGCCTCTTCGCCACGAAGGCCGTGGTTGACATGGACAGCGAGAAGTTCGGTACCAAACTCATTTTTAAGCTCAAGCAAAACCTTTAAAAGACAAACCGAATCTGCCCCTCCTGATACGCCGACTATTATTTTGGCACCAGGCTCAAGCAGATTCTGCCTCCCAATATCGTTTTTTACCTTCTCCAACAAGTTCATCTGCGCCATATCGTTCGTGCAAGCCTTTAAAACTTCTGGTCATCGTACATGCGGTTGCCGAATTTGGTGTATTCGGGCAGCCATGCAAGCTCAACTGTTCCGGTGGAACCGTTTCTGTGCTTGGCGATGATCACCTCGACGATGTTTCTCTTTTCGCTGTCTTCATTATAATAATCATCGCGGTATAAAAATATAACCATGTCAGCGTCCTGCTCTATCGCTCCCGATTCACGCATGTCACTCAGTATGGGGCGATGGTCGGCTCTCTGTTCAGGAGCGCGGCTGAGCTGTGAAAGAGCAATAACGGGCACATTGAGCTCCTTTGCCATGATCTTGAGGGAACGGGATATTTCGGATATCTCCTGCTGCCTGTTGTCGCTTTTCTTTCTGCTCTCCATAAGCTGCAGATAGTCGATAATCACAAGACCAAGACCTTTCTCGAGCTTGAGCCTTCTGAGCTTCGACAGCATTTCCATAGTGTTGGTGTTGGCATTATCGTCTATGTAAATGGGCGATTTGGCCAAAGGCCCCAATGAATATCCGATTTTCTTCCAGTCCTCCGAATCCAGTTTGCCTGTTCTCATTTTTTCAAGCTCGACCATGGCCTCCAGTGACAGGATCCTGTTTACAAGCTGGGTCCTGGACATTTCAAGGCTGAAAATGGCGACAGGATAATTCCGAAGGGCGGCATTGACAGCGATATTAAGCACAAAGGAGGTCTTTCCCATGGCAGGGCGGGCGGCGACCAGAATAAGATCCGAGTTCTGGAAGCCGGAAGTTTTCCTGTCCAGATCGATAAAACCGCTGGGTACGCCGGTCAGATCGCCCTTGTTCATGCACAGCTCTTCCAGCTGGGTGAAGGTTTTGTCCAGCAAAGTGTTGATGGATTCAAGGCCGGAGCGGTTCAGCCCCTGTGCAAGGTCAAATATGCTCTTTTCGGCCATGCTCAGCACCTCAGTGCCCTCCATGGTTCCCTGATAGCTCAGATCCATGATCTTGCCCGATTCCCTGATAAGGCTGCGAAGCAATGCTTTATCCTCGATGATCGACACATAATGGGCTATATTGGCCGTTGTGAGCACTGAATTGGACAGGTGGGCGATATAGTCCACATCGCCTACCTTTTCTAATGTGCCGCGTTTTGCAAGCACATCGGATACCGTCACTATGTCAACGGGCTGGCTCTCTTCATAAAGAGTCATTATAGCCTCGTATATTTCCTTATGTTTTTCCAGATAGAAAGCATCGGCTTTGAGCCTTCCGCTTACTTCCGAAAGAGCGTTCCTGTCGATCAGAAGCGCTCCCAAAATGGATTGCTCGGCCTCCACATGATGAGGAGGTATTCTCGATAATTCGTCCATGGTCAACCCCCGGGATAAATATAGTACAGCATGCTGTACTAAGCGCCTTGGCTGTCTTCGACCTTAACCTTTATTTTGGTCGATACACCGGCGTAAAGCTTGACTTCCACCTCGGTTTCTCCCAAGGATTTGATCGCCTCGGGAAGAACTATCATTTTCTTGTCTATATCTATTTTATACTGAGCCCTGAGCTGGTCGGCTATGTCCTTGCCGGTTATTGAGCCAAACAGCTTCCCGTTCGCGCCTGCCTTGGATCTTATGACTACCTCAAGGCCGGACATCTTTGCGGCCAGAGCCTTTGCCTCGGAAAGCTCGTTTTCCTTTTTATGCTTCAAAGCTTCATTCTTTATCCTGGCCTCATTGAGAGCGGCAGCGGTGGCTTCCGCAGCCAGCCCTTTCGGGATCAGAAAATTTCTGGCATAGCCGTCACTTACTTCTATAACGCTGTCCTTTTTCCCAAGATTTTTGACGTCCTGCTTCAATATTACTTTCATACATGCAACCCCCATATATTTATTAAGGTAAGATGCCGGCTGCCCGGTTAAAGTTTCTATGAGGCATCACTTGCCTGATGCATGCTGTTCCGCATACGAGACAATGCTGACAAATCACCAAAGTATTTTTCTGTTTCATGCTCCTGCAAAAGGCCAAGACGTATCTTGGCTGAAATCTGCCTTTCCAGGGTTGGATAATCGATGCCCAGCCTCCTGGAAAGAAGGTAACTGATAATTATGGCGTCAGACAAGGTGTCCAGCGCAACATCTCTTATATTCTCACAGTTTTCCGATGCCATTTCGTTGTAAAGATGGGAAACAGACAGCAACAGGTCGCTCTTGAGGCTTTCAATGATCCTTATATTTTTAGCGATATCCATTCCCCTAGTATTCATTTTACCACTTCCACCCCTGTTTGTCTTATTGGTGTGAATCAATTATAGCATTTAAAGGGGCGGACAATCCAATTTCCCGATATTTGCCGCTGTCTGACAACCAACTTGTACCGACCTATTGAAATACAGCCTATAGATTGCTCTATAGGCTGTTGGCTCTTTAGTCGGTTGTGTATGGCAGCAGGGCTATGTGTCTTGCCCTTTTGATCGCCGTTGTCAGCTGGCGCTGATGCTTTGCGCAGCATCCTGAAATTCTTCTGGGAAGAATCTTGCCTTTCTCTGACAGGTACTTTCTGATCTTCATAAGATCCTTATAATCAATTTCTGCAATTTTATCGACACAGAACTGGCATATTTTACGTTTAGCCCTTCTAATGCCGCTGCGGCCGCCTGCTTTTGCTTCTCCGCCGCTGCTTCCCTTTTTCTGGGCTCTATCTTTTTTAGCTTCAGACATTTCGAAGAATGCCTCCTTCCAAGACTATTTACTTTTAAGGCATACACGCATATTTTTATATCTCTGTTTGTCCGTCATTCTATTTATAGCCCAATTAATATATCACAAACAAGTCAAGTATGTCAATGAAAACCGCTAATTTTAAGGATGCGGACTTATCGGTCTGCATGCGGTAAAGCTCCCGGTTTTCCTGAATGGAAAATGTATGAGGTAAAACTGTATTATTGCTCTTTCAACAGATCGAAAACGCTGTCCTGCGGCAGGGGTTTGCTGAAGAAATATCCCTGGATACGCTCGCAGCGCTTTTGGGCCAGGTATTTGAACTGCTCCTCGGTTTCAACCCCCTCGGCCACAATGCTCAGTCCCAGTCTCTGACCTATATCCACTATGGAGCTTATGAGCGAATCTTTCTCATCCATGATGCCTATATTGTCAATGAAGCTCTTGTCTATCTTCAGTGTATTTATGGGGATCTTGGTCAGGTAATTCAGAGAGGAATACCCGGTTCCGAAGTCGTCCAGAGCTATGCTTACTCCCATTTCCCTTAACCTGTTGATATTGTTTATTACCGAATCCATCGATTCCATCATGACTGATTCGGTTATTTCGAGCTCAAGATAATCGGAATCCAGATCGTATTTCTCCAATACCCCGGCTACCTTATCCGAAAAATCATCCTGTATGAGCTGTATGGCCGAGATATTGACCGAAATGATCATATCGGGATATCCCTGGCCGTGGATGCTTTTTATAAACTTGACGGCCTCCTCAAGTATCCAGTCTCCCAATGGAATTATAAGGCCGGTTTCTTCAGCGACGGGGATGAACCTGCCGGGTGACACTATTCCCATGGATTCGCTCTTCCATCTTATCAGCGCTTCAAAGCCAATGATCTTCTTGTCCTTTGTCCGATACTGGGGCTGGTAATACAGCATGAATTCCTTGTTCTCCAGTGCCATTTTCAGGCTGTTTCCAAGGTGGAGCCTCTCAACGATCGCATCATTCATGGCCTTGTCATAGACTTCGTATTTGCTTCGTTTTTCGGTTGCCTTATACTTGGCCACATCGGCATTTTTAAGCAGTTCCTCAAAGCTGTCGGCATGCTTGTGATAAATTGCTATACCGGCGTTTACCGAGACATTGATGATATAATTATCGACTCCGATCAAGCCTTCGATGTAATTAATGATATCTTCCACTGTTTCGGTAAGCAAGCCTTCGCTGCCATAGTCCCAGACCAGCAGGGCAAAATCATCTCCGGCTATCTTGGACAGATACATATTTTCAGAGGTTTTTGCATTAAGGCGCTTCGAAACCTCAATTAAAAGCTTATCACCTGTCTCATGGCCATAAGAATCGTTGACCAGCTTGAAGTTGTCCAGGTCAATAATGATCAGCGCCAGATCAGTGGAGATGTCTTTCAGTGTAGTGTTGAAGTATTCACTTAGCTGGCTGCGGTTGGGCAGTCCTGTAAGGCTGTCATAATATGCAAGTCTGTATACCTTTTCCTCATACTCCTTCCTGGCGGTCACATCGGTATTGGCACCTGCCATTCTTACAGGTTTGCCGTTACTGTCGAACATGGCCTTCCCAACGGCATAGATCCACTTGATCCTGCCGTCGGGCGTATGAATGCGGTATTCGCACTCATAGTAGGGAGTTTTATGTTCAAGGTGGTAAGAAACAGCATGTTCCGCTATATGCTTATCCTCGTCAACTATGGCGTTCTCTCTGTATTCCTTCTCTCTGCCTTCTATTTCCTTCTTGTCGACTTCCAGGATCTCATACCATTTGTCTGAATAGAAATATGTATCTGTTTCAGCATCCCAGTCCCAGATACCTATGTTCGACGCTTCGACTATAAGGTTATGTCTTTCATCCTTCTCCTGGAGCATGATTTTTTGCTGTATCAGTTCATCCAGCTGATCCTTGAGTTCCTCCTCTGAGGCAGCCAGTTCCTCATATACGGCCGATAATTCGTCATGCTTCTCTATCAGCTTGATCTCTGACAAGACCCTGTCGGTGATACAGATCCCCATAAGCTCATAAACCGTCTCGGTCGTATCCTTTCCGTAGATATTGAAGCTGAACATCATATGCTCGGTTTGACCGGTGCTGGTTTTCATGCTCAGCTCGAAATTCTTGCTGCCTGCTCCGTTCAGGCTTTCCGACAATGCTTTCCTCAGCTTTATCTGATCCTTAGATGACAGCATATCGAATATCCTGAGCGTTTTTACGACCTTGTCGCGCGAATAGCCCAGTTTTTCCTCTGCATTTTTGTTGAACTCCAGAATAAGCCCGTCGTCGAAAAATGAAATTATAATGATGTTTGCGGTCTCAACGGCTTTCTTGAGGGATTGCTCTTCTTTTTTGAATCTCCTGTTAAGGGCCTGGAAGTAGAAATTGATTATTAAGATCACCAAAATGAAGAAAAAAACGAGAAAAGATATCAATGCAAGCATCGAGTTGGAATTGATCAGGGCATCTGTCACCGGAACGGTGGCGGCAAAACTCCATGGCACATTGGCAATTTTCGAAAAACCCATCATCTTTCTTTGTCCGTTGAAAAAGTAAGGACCTGCGCCTGTTTCGCCTTTCATCATCCTTTTTTCGATCTCGGCAAGCTGCTTTAAGGCGGGATCATTGATGGCGTCATTTGTCGAATTCATTCTTATTCTTACATAATCCCTGTTTTTGTGGGCCAGTGTGATCCCGTTTTCATCGATGATGTAACCATAACCTTCCTTGCTGAAGGAGATATCTTCAATCAAGGAACATAACACTTCGGGAGAATTCAGGGAGCAAACAGCTCCGTTGACACTGTCTCCTTCATATACCGGAACAGTAAATACGATCGTTGAAAATCCTTCATATAAGGGGATGCTGGATGTGACAGCAACGGTTTTTTCCCCGCTTACAGCCTTATTGAAAAACTCCTCTGACCTGATGTCGAATTCCCTGCCTGAAGCAGTATAAAGCCTGCCGTCCAATGTCATATAGGCAAGCTCTGATTCAAGATTCAGGTCAATATCATTTAAAAATGCAATCTTATCGCTTACTGAATTATTTTCATTTTTTATTACATCTGCATGTGAAATAGCTGCAAGCTTGTCAAGGCTCCAGTTTACATGATGTTCTACGCTTTTGGAGCCCTGCTTCGCAATTTCGACCAGTGAACGCTTAATCATCTCGTTAAGGTAATTATAGGAATATATAATTGCGATTGCGCCGAAAAATAATGAAATGATTACAGCAATTCCAAGCCTTCTGATGTTTTTAAGATTTTTCCCGAACAATTTCATGATGTCCTCCGATATTATGTCGAATATTAAGTGATAAAATTAAATGACATCACCCTTATAAGAATTGCTTTCAAGAATACCCCCCACCCCAAATCAAAAAATAAAATGAAAAAAATAAATAGTTCCGGTTATAATTACCCAATAATACTTTGTTAAAACATCAACAAAAAATATAAATCATAAAAAAGCAAGAAAAAAGGCTGTCATATGTGACAACCTTTTTGGAAACAGACTTATATTTAATTTATTTTTTATAATTATTCTTTTTTGTCAGCCGTCATCTCTGCAGCTTTCTCTGCGGCTTTCATCGCTTTACGTTTTATCGACTTGTATATCATTACAAAGATCGATACTATAATTACTACAAAAATAATGGATATCCATGAACCTGCCAGCCAGACGAGGAAATCTTCCAGGCCATCCTTAAATCTTTCGAGTGAGTCCTTAAATGAATCTGAAAGCCTTTCTCCGAGGGTTTCAGGTATGGGCTCGGTTTTAGTCTTATCATCTACTTCCTCTATGTATATTGTAATCCTGCTGAAGGCAACCAGACGGTCATAATTTTTTACGGTATTTTCAAGGCTTTCGATTTCGTAGCGGACCTCTGAGATCCTTCTTTCAAGTGTTATGACATCCTCAAGCTTCTCCGCTTTCGACAGAATGTCCAGAAGTGTCTCCTCCTGGATCTTCAGAGCCTTTATACGTGCCTGGGTGTCATAATATGTATCAGTTATGTCGGTACCTTTGGAGGTCGATTCCAGCACATTCCCGATGGTTCCCATATTCTTCATCACCAGATCGAAGCTTTCGGCAGGGATTCGTATAACATAGCTGGCTGTCCTCATGGAATATGCATACTTGCTCTTTCCTCTTACATTTCTGACCTCGGTGAATCCTCCAAAATCATTGACAAGCTGATCAAGAGCTGCAATTGAATCATCGAAATGCAGTGTTTCAATCGAAACATTGCCGTCCATGATCACTTTTCTCTGGCTTATTATGCTGTTTGACAACTGAGTGATATCGGCATTGCCGTCGTCATAACTGCCAAAACCGGGGCCACCGATAGAATCTTCGGCTGTGGCCGGTTCGGGTATGGGCGCTTCATGGGGAGCCGCCATATCATAACTTGCCTTGCTGCCGGCGGCATACTGCGGAGCTGAATTCTCAGATGCATATTTCCTCCCCGATCCACAGGCAGTTGATACAAATGAGATAACCAGAACCATAATAAGGCCGGCAATTTTCCTCCCGTATAAACCATAGTTGGTGCTTTTTTTATTCATATGGAACACCTCGCTTTTTTTCTATAATATATGACTCTGTACCGGGAGAAAAGTTCATTTTTTTGGATGTGCAACGGGGACGGTCCTTCGTGCACATTTTGCGCAAAAAGGACCGTCCCCGTTGCACATTTTTAATTTATGCAGCTTTCGATAAAGTCGGCGAACTC
This sequence comes from Clostridiaceae bacterium, assembly GCA_012840245.1. GTDB lineage: Bacteria > Bacillota > Clostridia > DSM-8532 > DSM-8532 > DTU059. The sequence continues at coordinate 3,469 of DULR01000060.1, read as the reverse complement.
TTCGTTTATTTCATATCTTGAAATGAAACCGATATTTTTGTAGTAAACAGTCTCGAGATAAACGCCGTTTTGATTATATATACGTATCATGACCGGATCTGCCAGCGCATTTCCGGCAGCGCCCTGGTGGGCAGGTGTCGTTCCTCCGGTAATCGTACCGGGTTCGCCCATATCCATCATGCCTGTTGATCCGTTGCCTGATATTGGTCTTGTGCTATCCACGACCGGGGTTTGGCCTGAACCGGTCAAAGGCATATCATCTGCGTAACCCGAAAAATCGGGATGCGAAACAGCCGATTCAGGAGGAGCCACAGGGTAAACAGTATTGCTGTCAGGCGCATCTGGCGCGACAGGATCTATCTGAACGGGCATATCGATCCCGACCTCTTTTTTACCGCTTTCAACGGGAGCGAAACCGAAAAGACGCTCAAAATACTTGTCACTGGAGTTCTTAAGCACTGAAAAATAGTCATAGAACCTTGAAATTTCGTCCCGTCCGGTAAGCTCTTCGAGAATCTCCGGTTTCCCATCCAACTTGCTTCTCTCTGTATAGACAATGAACTGGACCTTTGCTATGTCCTCGGCATTGTTGATCCCAAATAGTTTGAGATATTCGATGGCATCCTCATCCTGATTGTTGTTATAGCTCTCAAAGGTGAAAAATTTGAACAGCATGTATTCATTGCCCTTATTCACCGCAACCACCGCTTCAGATCCGGCAGGTTTATAATAGTAAACCTCGCTTCCGATCAAGCTTTTATCCACACTGGTGGTTATGGTCGTAATCTTTTCCCCTATGTCGCTTTCATTAATTTGCTGCGGAAAACCGAACTCAGTCCTTAAATCATCAGACATCAATATATAGTGCCTGCCGTCCAGCTCAAACTGGTTCAGCAAGGGTGCGACCATATCTTCGCTTGCACCTGAGCCGTTGTCGATGGCATACTCGGGCGCAGGTATGAGCTTTCTGCCTCCCGCCAGGTCGTAAGCCAGAATCCCGCCGGCTATCGCAATGGCCAGACCTAATGCAGGTATGGCTCTTCTGAAATCAAACGCCATTTTTTTCTCCTTTCCGGAATGACTCAGAATATTGTCAAACATACGTCTTTCAGTGACTTTGTCGGGTCCTATCTTATCAAAAGATGTCACAAGTTCTTCCCTTTTCATTCCAAATCACCTTCCATTTCCATTTTCAAAAGTTTTCTGCCTTTACTAAGCCAACTCCTTACGGTAGATTGGTTTTTCCTTAATATCCCGGCTATTTCTGCCGTAGAATACCCCTCATAATAGTAGAGATAAATCGTGATCTTATATTTCGAAGGAAGAGCCAGTACTTTTTCCAGATTGCCGTCTGTGTTGAAGGCCTGTTCGACCGCGGTATCTGCCGCAGAATCCAGACCCACCGTTTTCGACCACCAGTGCCTGAAGTGATCCTTGCACAGGTTCGCGGCAGTCCTTATCAGCCATGCCTTTTCATGTTCCTCACTTTGAAATACCGTATTGTCACGCATCAACCTTAAGAATGTGTTTTGAACCATATCCTCGGTATCTGCCTGGTTTTTCATATACATGAAGCATACACGGTATACGGTCTTTACATGGCGGTCATATATACGGGCAAGCTCTTCATTCGTACGCAATAAAGAACTTTTCAATCGCTCTCCCCCTTTCATGATAAATACGATCCAGGACTATGAAATGTTGAGGAAAAAATATAAAATTTTTTTCAACTTATTTTAACATTTATTGTTCTGTACCAAACATGTTATCCCGAATTGCCGCAAAAAAAGAGGCGTGCCGTCCGGCATGCCTCTTTTGGGTCCTGTAAACTGTCTCAGAATGCGTTGATATGAGCTTTTATTTTAACGATTTTGTCTCCGTTGTTGGCCTTGAAGAACTCCAGAATATCCTTGAGTATATTTTCAGATACACTGTGCCCTATACCTCTGTATGTATGGAACTGGATCGATTTATCATAGCCAAGCTGCTGGACGAACTTCCACTTCCTGTTCCATTTAGTGACTCCGTAATCATACCCGAACAGATCATTTACAGCCTTCGTTTCTTCTTCGGTCGTCCCGAAGTCTACATTATATGGCTGGTCGTTCTGATCCTGATCGCCTATATAGCAGAATTGGGCTATTTTATCATACTCGGTCTTGTTGAACTCTTTACCTGTGTATTTCTTAATATCTGCAATACCCCACGGGTAATTCAGAGTTACCCCGTTAAGCTTTGCTGTGGGATACATTGTAAAATTACCTACTGCGATTGCCTTTACAACCTCAGGATGAAGAGTTGCAAAGCGATTAGTAAACTGTCCCGACGCCGAGAAGCCTGTCATAAAGATCTTGCTTTCCATTTTGTAGCCCATCCTGGTAAGGATCTTATTCGCATCCTTGATCATAGCCAGTAACTGCAGATCAAGTCTTTCAGCCTCTCCCTCCAGCATCATGGCGCCTCTGTCCAGAGCATGGGTATAGGCTTCCCACCAGTTTGTCATCGGTCGCGGGAATACAGGAACCATGAATGGATACTTCAGATTGTATGCGGCATAATGCCCCGGGGCACCGTTGGATTCTATCATTCTTTTAGCCGCCTCATCATGATAGCCAAGCAGATCTGAAACTGAACCTGTATTGTTCGGCTCTACGATCAGTCTCTTCTTCTGGGTTTTTGATTTTTCCATGTCTTCGGGAAGATATATGTAGTACGGGAAGTTAAATCCGCTCTCCTTTTTGGGAGGGACTTTGATTATGATCCCGTCATATGACAATGTAGTCTGATAATCAACGGCTTTGACCTTGATATCATATTTTTTGGTACCGGCAAAGATCCTTACCGAATATTCCTGATCGTACTCGAAATACTCTGTCGGAGTGATTATAAGAGCTTCCTCATTGATTTCGATTTTTACAGGAATGAAATCGCTTCCTTTTGACATCGATATTCCTTCGATCTCCTTGATTTTCAGCCCTTCAGGCAGTGGAATTTCTGAGGATTCGAAGCAATTGATTGGGATCGGCTGAGAAGCTTTGTTATCAGCGGAAGTTGTTTTTGGGGTCGGAGTTGCGGCATTTCCTTGCGCAAACACTACAAAAGAAAATAACAGAACCAGCGTGAGAACCAAACTGAGAAGTCTTTTCATATATAAGCGCCTCCCTAATGCAGCATAATAAGTTTTATAGTCGTTTTAATTTACTACCAACAATATTGGTATTGTAATCAAACTATTTATGTTTTTTGGGCATGGGTAATTTTTGAATTCTATCTTGACCTCAGTGTAACATCAGATTCGTAGTATGCTTTCTTAAAACGAATCTTATATTATAACTGTTTATTTAAAAGTCAAGTCCAAATTAGTGTGTAAATTACCTCGGTCATCAAACGGTAGCTAATGAGACAATAGCCTAAGCGTTTATGCCGCGAAAGCTGTTGACGATGAGTACATGGCATGTTAGGCTGTTGG
>DULR01000059.1 GCA_012840245.1 Clostridiaceae bacterium | reverse complement strand
TCCATCGATAAGATCCTTCGCTTCGCTCAGGATGATTAACATGGACTGGCGTCCATGTTAATCACTTAAGAATCTTTATTTCGATGCGGCGATTTTTCTGCCGTCCTTCGGGAGTATTGTTATCCCCCACCGGCCTGTACTCACTGTTTCCGGTTGCCGTGAACAATGCGGGGTCGAGCCCTTCCACTTCAACAAGGTATCTTACGACATTCGTAGCCCTTGCGGTGGAAAGTTCCCAGTTAGTTGCATATTTCTTATTGGTCATCGGAACATTGTCGGTATGTCCCGCCACTATTATTTCATTTTCAATACCTCTCAGGGCTTCAGCAAGTGACGATAGTACGGTCATACCCTGCGGCAGGATCTCAGCGCTTCCGGATTCAAAGAACACTTCCTGCTCGAGACGTATAAGAATAAAATCCTTTTCTTCGAAAACCTGAACCTTGTCGTCTATCCCCTGCTCCTTGATTATGTCCCTTATATCATTCTTGGCATCGTCCAGTTCTTTGTCCTTAAGCTTTCTTTCCGAATCGACGACCATTTCTTCGGCAGCCTCGACATATTTTTCCCTGCGTTTGGCCTCGGCTTCTTCGCTGTCATATTTTGTAAAATCCAGGGCGATTATACTATTGGCCGCTCCGCCTTCAAGAATCCTGTCTCCGCCCTTAAGATTGATCATTGTATATGACAGGCTTGCAGCAACCTCTGAGAAAGTATTCTGATCCACGGTGGACATGGAAAACAAAAGCACGAAAAAGACCAACATATTGGTGACCAGATCGCCATATGTCGCCATCCATGCCGGTGCTCCTCCTTCATCGGATTCTCTTTTTCTTGCCATTATCTCACCTGTTTCTCTTTATTCTACAGTATTTTCCTTCTTTTCGCCGCCTTTTTGCGCTGCTTCGTATTCAGCCCTCTGATCAGGGGACAGGAAGGTTTTGAGTTTATGTTCCATCAGTCTTGGATTTTCTCCAGACTGTATCGACAGAACACCTTCCATCATCATTTCTCTCAGCCGTATTTCCTCTGCGCTGTTGCCGGCAAGCTTATTGGCGATTGGATTGCAGATATAGTTGGCCAGAATACTGCCATAGAAGGTGGTAACCAGCGCCAGAGCCATGGCCGGACCGATACTGGACGGGTCATCGAGGGATCTCAACAGGTTGATGAGACCCAGGAGTGTACCTATAAGACCCCAGGCAGGGAACTGGGCTGCCAGGGTCTTAAAATATGCCTGGGCATTCTGGTGCCTTACAGCCATACTGTCTATGTCAAGCTGCATGGTGGTTTTTACGATCTCAGCTTCGATACCGTCTACCACAAGCTCCATGGCCTTTTTGAGAAAATCATCCTTTAAGGCTTCCTGTGCTGATTCCAATGCCAGAAGTCCTTCTCTTCTCGCTTTCTGAGACAGCTCCACCAAAGTCCTTATGGTTTCCATCGCTGACGTTTTTGGCTGTCTGAATATCAGAGGAATCGCCTTTATGGCTCTTATGGTTTCGGACAGTGGAAATCCCATCACAGTTGAGAAAATACCGCCCCCCATGGTTACGATTATCGAGCTCACGCTTATATAACTGGAAGGGTCACCACCACTATACATACCATAAACGACGACAGCGGCACCTGCCAACAGGCCGATAATAGTTCCTAGATCCATCACTTCACCCGCTTTTGTATATCATAATTGCTCATTGGTAATTATCAAATCCAGTGTCAAAGCATATATCGGCATAAATCTGCCCGCAGTTAACCTGAGCAAATCAAAATGAAAAAGACTGTTGACATTTTCAACATTGGTGGTATAGTTAGTTATATGAGTAACTAACCAATGAACTAATGAACTTTGGATAAATCCATAAAAGGAGGTTAAGCAGTTTGCAGTTGAATTTTGACGACGAAAGACCAATTTTTATCCAGATAGCCGAACAGATAGAGGATGCCATTTTGTCCGGAGCCTTTCCCGAGGAATCTCAGATACCTTCGACTACCGAAATCTCGGTCAGCTATAAAATCAATCCGGCAACGGCCTTAAAGGGCATAAGTATTCTTGTGGACAGCGGAATCGTGTATAAAAAAAGAGGACTTGGCATGTTCGTGGCTGAAGGCGCTGTTGAAAAACTGCGAAACAAACGAAAAGATGAGTTTTATGAGAATTACGTCTCAAAGCTTGTCAGAGAAGCTAAGCGACTTAATTTTTCGAAGGAAGATATTATCAGTATGGTAGAAAGAGGGTTTGAAGAATGAAATGCTTAAGCGTTGACAACGTAACAAAGAGATTCGGAGATATCACGGCTCTGAGCGGGATAAATCTTGATTTTTATGAGAATAAGATCTATGGACTGTTAGGCAGAAACGGTGCAGGTAAATCCACTCTGCTCAACATAATTACCGGAAGATTATTTGCCGATGAGGGGAGTGTCACTCTGGACGGAACACCTGTGATCGAAAACGAAAAAAATCTATCCAGGATATTCATGATGAGTGAAAACAACTATTATCCTGAAAGCATGAAGGTATCGGAGGCTTTCGGCTGGACAAAGGAATTTTACCCTTCATTTGACATGGAAAGAGCTTATGACTTATCAGAACGATTCGGCCTTTCCCCGAATAAAAAAATAAAATCACTGTCTACAGGTTATAGCTCCATATTCAAGCTTATTACGGCATTAAGCACAAATGCTCCGTATATCCTTCTGGATGAGCCTGTTTTGGGACTGGACGCAAATCACAGGGATCTGTTCTACAAAGTATTGATAGAAGTATACTCCGAAAATCCGGCAACCTTCATCATTTCGACCCATCTTATCGAAGAGGTTTCAGGTATAGTTGAAGGTGTCGTTGTAATCGATGCAGGAAGGATCATCTGTAACGAATCAAGAGAATCCTTGTTGTCAAGATACTGTTGCATCACAGGAGCTGTATCTGCAGTTGACGCATTCGTACAGGATAAAAAGGTAATAGCTTCAGAAACACTCGGCGGGCTGAAGAATGCCTATATAGAAGGTACTGTTGTTAAGGGTTCGTTACCTGAAGGTCTCAATATATCAGGGATCGACTTGCAGAAATTATTCATTCTGCTCACAAATAAAGGAGGAAGAAAGCAATGAATATCAAAGCAGCTTTGAAATATCGTCTGTATGACAGCAAAAAACCTATTCTTATATATTATCTGGCTATAGCAGGCTTACTGTTGTTATTGTTTACTTCCTTCATGTCGATCAAAATTTCGTCAGGGAGAGTCAACGGCATGGAGATGGCTTCTGCAATTTTCCTCTTCGTGTTCGGTATGAATTCCTTCAAGGAATCCTTCAGACTGTTCATGCAAAATGGGGTGTCAAGAAAAACCGTATTTGTGAGCCAGCTTTTATCAGCGCTTATTATCTGCGCAACTATGTCTCTTATAGACAACATCATATCATTCCTTAACAAAATTATCTTTACATCAGACAGGTTCAGCTATACAGGGTTAATTGAACAAATATACGGAAAACAGGGCAGTGGCATTTCGATGGCCATACTCTCCTTCGTGTTTTGCTTCAGCCTCAATTTGGCTTTCCTGTCACTGGGCTTTCTTATCACCACACTGTATTACAGAATGAACAAAGGCCAGAAGATCGCTGTATCGATAGGTGTTCCTGCACTTTTATACGTCATTCTGCCGGTGCTGGATACAATATTGTTCAAAAAGGCATTGTCCGATGCTTTCGGAAAGCTTTTCAGTTTTGCCTTCGGCAGCCCATTCGCAAGTATTTTATCATGTATCATCCTATCAGCAGTTTTTTACTGTTTTTGCTGGCCGCTGATCAAAAAAGCTGTGGTCAGGGATTAGACTATTCATTAGATTTATGGGCAGGAGCCTGTTTTATAATATCGGCTCCTGCCCTTTATTCTTTGGCATATCTTTACTTATTGTTGTCCGTATACTTCAAATTCCCACAGTGAATATCCGTATCCGGTCCCTCTTTCGATACCGTACATCCTTACGTATCTTGCATTCGTGCTGCTGAACACGATCTCATCTGTTCCGCTGTCTCCATCTGTGGCATTGACCGCGGGCAATCCTGACTGAGTCGATGATACTTCGACCGTCTTGTTCAGTGCAAGATTCCCGGATTGCACAGGCGGCTGCTGGTCGGATGTCCCATATACTTCGAACTCCCATAACGAGTAGCCCCATACAGTAGTCCTTTCAGTTCCATACAACCTTACATATCGTCCTGTTACAGGTGATAAACTGATCTCTTCCACTCCGCCTGATCCGTTTACCTTTGTATATGCATCGGTCCAGTTGCTGTTGTCGGTCGATACCTGTATCTTATAGTTCTTGCCTGCCGCTGTTTCCCAGTTCAGCTTCACACCTGTTGTCGTCGAACAGTCCGACTATTGCCGGGCTCGATATCTCGACAGAATTGGGATCTGTAAAGGTGCTGTAAACATACGGTGACCCCTTTATTATGGTATTCCTCATCTTTGGAGTTCCGTCATCACTGAATACAACATCAACCGACCAGTCTCCGAAGCCGTCGACCCTGGCTTCTGGAGTCCTTACAATGCTGCCGGTGTTGATAAACAGGTCCATATTGCTGAGTTTCGTATCCATTCCGCCATTATTGGGTGCTGTGAAAATGGGACTTGCATAGAACATGCCCAGACCGGTGTCAAAGTATTCGAAACGGAGCGGCAGCGCAACTATCCCGTCGCTGAGCCTCTTGTACGAAACCGATGTCCACCAGTCATTTGACGGAATGGGCACACTTACATTCTGTGTCACATACTTTGGCTGTCTTGGCTGAGCAAGCTTTATATCATTGACCGCATAGCTGCCTTTGCCCACCTGGACAACGCCGGGTGTCGGAAGCTCAGGGATATGGTATGTGGGCCGCTGATCTCCAGGAACATATTCCAAAACTTCAAATTCACTTGTATTATGGTGCCTGACTCCCTGTTTAATTGGTGATTCAACGGCACTGTGTAGTTTTACGGGAGCATCCCTGAAATAGCTGTATATGCCCATACCCCAGGTCTCATGGTAGTTGACATGGTCTGCCACCTTATAGAATGCAAATCCGTTTTTGGTCCCGTTATGGCTCATCCATGAAACCTGGTTCGGAACATCGTAAGGTATTTCACTTTGATAGAAGTATGTCCTGCCATGTTCTCCGTTCCATACGGTCTGATATTCATGGAAATGCTCCACCATAAGGGCATAAAGCGTTACATGATCACCGTTTACGATGATACCGTTTTTGGTGGTGTTTATATACCATCCGACCCCGGCACCGTGATCGGCGCGCCATACCCAGAAATTATCTTTCCTGCTGCGTTTTCCCATACGATCTTCACGCCTGAGATACTGCAGCTTTCTCCAAGATCCACCGTGATCCACTGAGGATCGCTGTAGTTTGACTCCCATCGGGTACCCGTGTTGCCGTCAAAAGCTTTATCAGGGGTGTTGGTGACAAAAGGCTGTTCAGAATACGGGTGATTCCCTGTAGACCTTTTGAATGTTGTATAGATTTGCAGTATAAATATATCATTTTTTTATGATTTTTCAGGTAGACAAATTTTTTAAATGGTATAGGATTTTTTGATTTTTTAAATAGCTGCTTAATTATAAAAAGGGAAGAGCCGTCTCTTCCCTTTTCAGTATTATAATGCAGTTTTCAGGCTTCTGCAGGAACCCGGTCAATCAGCCGGTGAACCATATACCTCAAACTCCCATATAGAATAGCCGTAGCCGATCGCTCTTCTGGTTCCGTATACCCTTATATACTGACCCGTTACCGGTTCTGCAAAAGTTTCCTCCAATATGTGGCCGCTTGGCTTGTCTGTCAGTGAGAGAACCTCAGTCCAGTCTTCCTTGTCAGTCGAAACCTCTATTTTATAGTCGGCTGCACTGGCTCCTTCCCAGATTATTTTGATCCTTCTTATGCTACAGATCTTTTCCAGATCGATTATCAGATATTGCGGATCAGCATCGTGCACCGACTCCCATCGTGTTTTATCATTACCGTCAACCGCATATCCGGCTGAATTTGCTCCATTTACCGAAGAAGCTTCTGCAGGTTTCCCCAAAGCTATATTGTCATTGAATTTGACGACCAGACTGGCTATAGAGGAGTTGAACATTCCGGTCCTGAATGCCATCGCCTTGACCGTGGTGGTTTCAGACAAAGTAAACGGTCCGGTATACAGTATGCCATTGGTCGGTGAAGGGTCCGTGCCGTCAAGGGTATACATGATCGCATCCTCTGATGTTGCCGGTGTGATGGTTATCAGTTTCTGGCCCGCGCCTGAATCTTCGGCTGATATAACGGGTATACCCACCTTGTTCGCATAAACCTCGAACTCCCATATGGAGTAACCCCAGGTTGAGGTCCTTTCTGTTCCGTACATCCTTACATAGCGGGCATTTACGGCCGGAAAGCTCGCTTCCAGTATTGCCTCTGGCGCACCATCCGTAACGGTGAAAACATCCAGCCATATCGAATTGTCAGTGGATACCTGAATCTTGTATGTCTTTCCTGCAGCATACTGCCATACTAACTTTACTCCCGATACCGCATATTCTTTGCCCAGGTCCACCATTATCCATTGAGGATCGTTCCATTCAGTTTCCCAGCGCGTATTCATATCTCCGTCAAAAGCTAAGCTCGCATCTCCTGAGGAAGCGGAGCATTCTTTACCGAAAGCAAAATTGTCGGTGAATCTAAGGGTTATGCTCGCTACAGCCGAGCTTTCCATGCCTGTTTTTACTGCTATCGCCTTAATGGTCACATCCTCTGACACAATAAACGGTCCGGTATATTCTGTTCCATTTTCTTCGGTCGGATCAGAGCCATCGGTGGTATATAGTATTTTTGCATCTGAAGTCATGCAGCTTATGTTGATTTCCTGAGCAGCATTGTAAACTCCGGAGGGAATATTGAAGGAAGGTGTTTTGACCTGATCAGGAGCAGCAGTATCCTTCTCCCAGAGCACAATATCGTCGATGTAAATCGTATCTCCCGCAGTACTGCTTCCGCCGAGCAGAAATACGAGCCTGGCAACTACCGGCTCTCCGGGTGATGCGAATTCATATGAATATGTTGTCATTTCTGACGAAAGTTTTATTGTTTTGTTGTTTAAATATTTGATCTGATTATCGCTTGCCTTTTCAACGCAAACATCAATATTCTTGGCGTTATTGCCACTGATATCAAAGCACAGCACATAAGCCCTGCCTGCCTCAAGCCGTATTTCTCCCTGGGTAAGCATGGTATTCCAGTTGGCAGTTCCGTCTGAATTTGAATGATACACCTTTGCCCTGCCGTCTTCATTTGACAGAACACCATTTGCACCCTCACCCGACCAGAAATCCCAGCCTGCGGTACCGTCATCGAAATACCCATTGACGATAAGGCTACGGTTTACTGCGTCCGTATCGATATCATAAATCTGGGTCACTGTATCAGATGGGTCCAGACCCTCCCTGAATGCCTTCACCTTGAGAACCGTATAGCTGTCGATCAATATTGGACTGCTATAAACAGCAGATGCTTCGGAGGGTTCCGAACCGTCTGTCGTATACCTTATTATTGCGTCTTCTGTTCCACAATCGATAGTAACTGATATCGGCTTGTAGTATATCGATCCCTCTGGCAGAACTACGGGAGTTCTTACTTTCGATCCGGTATTGCAGTACTCGGTGATTATCTGCCTCTGGCCGGCCTTTGTCACAGCTCCGCCTTCGTCATTGACCACATGGGATATACCGGGGTTACCTGCCAGCATCACTGAGCAGGCATTGATGATCCTGACACCGGGAGCATCGGGAACTTCAACGGCGCTGTGGAGATCGACTGTTGCATCCCTGTGATATGAGTAAACACCAAGTCCCCATGCTTCATGGGTCGTTACATGATCTGCCACCTTGTACGATGCATATCCGTTCTTGGTTCCGTTATGGCTCATCCATGCAGCCTGATATGGAACATCGTATGGTATTTCGCTTTGATAGAAGTAGGTCCTTCCACCTTCGCCGTTCCATACTGTCTGGTATTCGTGGAAGTGTTCCACCATCAGGGCATATATGGTAACATTGTCACCGTTTACAATGATACCGTTTTTGGTCACATTTTTATCCCAGGCGACATTTGCTCCATGATCAGCGCGCCATACCCAGAAATTGTCGCCTATTACATTATTGCCGTTGATGATGATGCACACATCGGCTTTTCCTGTGTATTCGCTCCTTCCGCCCACTCTGAAATACAGATCGCTGAGAACTGTCGGGTTTTCACAATGGTCTTCGGAGCTCCCTTCCGGACCGATTTCCAGCAATACCGGCGACTTCTTTTCTCCTGCATCAAACAGCACTCCGGCAATTGTAACTCCGTCAACATCGGCTACCTTCATGCAGGCATTCCCTTCGGTCGGGATCAGAGCAGGCAGACCAAGTCCAAAGACAACCGTATTCGCGTTGTTTACTTCTATCGCCTTATCCAGATAATATATTCCCGGAGTGAGCAGCAGGTGCCTGCCCTCTGCAAGAGCTGCGTTTATGGTATCTGCCGTATCGGTCTCAGGGCTGGCAATGTAGAAATTATCGACCGGTATCGATATTCCTTCTCCCATTCCGCTTCCCCAGGATATGCCCTTGCTGTTTTCCCTCAGGGCAGGAACGAATACTTTATAGTTATATGTTTCATCGATATACAGGAACGGTTTTTCTTTTATAACAGGTGTCTGGTCAATAGTTGTATTTACGGTCTCAGGCCATGTTCCTGCAGGGGCTTTGCCTTCTGCAATTCCCACGAAGACCATATTCCAGACTCCTCCGAGCCACTGGTTCCAATAGGTATTTCTTGAGAACCATTGCTGTTGGGAACCCGATTCTGTATTTCCTGTAATATGAGAATCGGCGAGGAATCCTCCGCTTGCCCAGCCTCCTGCCTGATGGAGAACCAGATTTCCGTTTATTTTCATACGCCTTAATGAAACAGCCTGTGACACTGCCCATTGGGTATTGCTGTTGACGGTCAGATTCTCAGCCGAGCGCCAGAAATTGCATGTTGAATTGTTATCGGGCAGGTTTGCTTCAGCAGTCAGCGATCTGATTGCCGTGTCTGTGGGAAGCCTTCCGAGACCGGCCACATGAGTATAGTACCCTACCTTCACATCGGTGGTGTAATTGCCGGGCTTGAAGAGCAATGCATATCTGTCATCAGAGAACTGTGCGGTTTCGGCTGACTGCATTAGCTCAAAGACTTCGGTTACTTTTGCCTGGATATCGCTTGCCGAATCATCAGGACTGAATATATATACATTCGGTCCGAACAGCTTCATTTCCCTCGAAACAGGTTCTGAAGGCTTCGACTCCCCGTTCTCGTTTACAGCTGTGATCCTGTAATAATAGAAGCTGTTGTCCGGATCCAGGTCTGTATAGCTATTAGCAGTAAGAAGTCCGGAATTTAATTTTACATAGTTCCCAAACCTTCCTGAAGCCCTGTAAACATTATATCCTTCGGCATTATCAGCATCATCCCAGATAAGGTTCACAGATCCTCCGTCAAAAGTCATATCAAGTCCTGACGGTACAGCCGGAACAGGGCCTTTGAGAGTTGTGACAGATAATGGAGCCGAAGATGTTTCTCCTCTGTAATTGACGGCTGTTACCTTGTAGTAATATGTTTTGTTGGCTGTAAGACCTGTATCGGTAAATGAAGCAGTTGTCAGAAGTCCGTCATTGATCAGGACGTATTGGCCATCTTCAGATTCTGCCCTGTAAACGTTGTATCCGGTCAGGAATGTCGAAGCAGGGGCAGTCCAGCTCAAAGCAACAGAAGTATCAAGTACATCTGTTGTGCTTAAGCCTATGGGTGCAGACGGTTTATCCGGAACTACGATTATGAACTTTTCATTTATCCCTGCTGTCGCTGCATCGGCTCTTAATATGCCGTCATTGGGATTTACAGATACATATTTGCCGCCGTTGTTGGCTTTTATGGCCACAGTTCCGTCTCCCTGCGGTACTATGGTAAAGGTTTCCCAACCGCCCGGATCAGTACTGTAACCGCTTCTCGGCAGGAGCCGGTAATCCTGCGCAAAATATGATTCTGCGCACACGAGCTGATTCAGCGATTTGGATGCAAATCCAACATTGCCGTCGGGCTTGTATATTATCTCAAACAACTGATCATCCGAAGCAGCATCACTTGCAGCAGCCTTTAGCGGTGCCATATTATTGGTGCCATCGGCAGTAACGAACCTGTTGTTGGCTGCTGAAATAATGTATGCATAGGATTTTCCGCTGTAAATGCCATAGCCTGTTGTGGTTGCAAAGAGATAGGCTGACTGAGCCGATTCTCCTTTATCATTGACGGCTGTCACCTTGTAGTAATAAGCACATGCTTCGCTCAGACCGGTATCTGCAAAAACAGTACCGGTAACTTCAGAATCATTTACTTTCACATATTCGCCGTCTTTTGAACCGGAACGGTAAACATTATAGCTCCCCGCTTCGGCTACAGGGCACCATTTTATGCCTATTTCACTGCTCGTGCCATATACTGCCGAAAGATTTGACGGAGGAGCCGGAACGGTGAGTTCTTCAGGGATCTCGGCCGTCACCTTTGAAGAGTAATCAGACTGGCCCAGTGCATTTATGGCTGTTACTTTATAATAATAGGTCTTTCCAGCCACTATGCCCGTGTCAGTATACTCAGTATCGGTCACTGTATGATCGTTGATCTTTACGAATCCGTCGTCCTCCGATCCGGACCGGTAAACGTTATAACCCGACGCGCCCTGAACGGCATCCCATTCCAGTGTGGCTGAAGTGTTCGTCACATTTTTGACCTTAAGCCCTGTCGGAGGTTCAGGCGTACTTAAGAGAACGAATTTCCCATTGTCTGAGACAGAATCCGACGATGCCGTCAAAATACCTTCTGCTCCCGAATGCACATATTTGCCGTTGGCAACGCTCTTTAAGGAAATCGTACCGTCTGTGTTTGCTTCAAGAATGAATTTTTCGGTGTCACCTGCAGTTTCACTTACAGCGATCAGCTTATTGTCTTCCGAAACACTTACATATTTATAGTTGGTAAGAGCCCGTATCGCAACTTTCCCTTCGCCCAGGTCCTTCAGTTCGAAGGTCTCCCATGCACCTCCACTGTCCCTGTTGGCATAGAGATAGTCGTTCTGCTGCTTGTCGGCGCATACATATTTGTTCGTGCCCGGATTCTTAAGCTGAATGATATTGCGGTAAGGAGCTTCAGGATAGATATCGCCTTCGCGCTGATATATGCGGACATAGTCTATTATATAATCCTGCGGGAATGTCGTCGTTTCATCAGGGCTTCCGGGCCAGTTGCCACCTACGCCCAGACCGAGAATTATGTAAAAATCATGATCGAATACCCAGTCTTTGCCGAACAGGTCGATGGGGGTCCTTTCCTCATAAAGCTCGCCGTCGAAATACCAGCGGATAACGCCCGGCTCCCATTCAACTGCGTATGTATGGAATTCATCGGTAAATCCGGGAGTATATTCGTGCCATGCCCCGATACCGTCGCCCGCGCTGTAGCCCGGGCCGTGGATGGTTCCATATATTCTTGATACAGGCTTTCCTACCCATTCCATTATGTCTATTTCTCCGCAGGCAGGCCATCCGATATCTTCGAAATCGCTGCCGAGCATCCAGAAGGAGCAGCCTATACCCTTTCCATCCGGCAGTTTTGCTCTCATTTCCACCTTGCCGTATGTAAAATCAAACCTTCCGTCGGTTTTGATTCTGCCCGAAGTATACTGCTTACCGTTGTATTCCTCTTTAAGAGCTCTCAATACCAGCATGCCGTTTCCGTGGTTTTCATCGTCTTCTTTGATAAATACATTCTCCGGCCTGTCAGTCGAGTATTGAAGCTCGTTGTTGCCAAAACCGCTTCCGCTTACTTCATACATCCAGTTGTCGGTATCCACACCTGTCCCGGGAACACCGTTGAACTCATCTGCCCAAACCAGCTTCCATTCGCCCTGGTTGGCCTCAGAAGGCATAGCAACTGAGCAGGCTCCGGATCTTGGTGATTCACTGCCGCCTTTTACCGCTGTTACTTTATAGTAATATGTCTTTCCGGCATCAAGTCCGGTATCCTTATGGCTCAGCGCAGTTACCGGTGAGAGGTTGATCCTGGCATAAGATCCGTTTTCGCTTTCAGAACGGTATATGTTGTATCCGTCAGCACCGTTTACTGCTGTCCATTTCAGGCTTGCGGAATCGTATGAAGCCAGGCCTGCGAAAAGCTGCGCAGGTGCATTTATGGTTTGAGAAGGTCCGGTGGTGCCCTGCGAACCGGTGCCTGAAGTTTTGTCAGTGACAGTCTTGCCTCCGATTTCAGCGGTTACGCCTTCTGATATGTTTACTTTTGCAGGAGGCTTTTCGATTTTAACATTGTTTGAGTTTATATTCGCAGTATCTATATTACCGTTTCCGGTAACATTCACTGATGAATTTGCCGTAAAGATACCTACCGAAGCGTTATCGGCTATATCTATAAGTGCTCCTGAAGCTTCTTCTCCCACCTCCAGGCTTCGTACCGTACCATCGGCAACGTTTATTTTCACACCGGGGGCATTTACAAATACCGAATCGAAATCGCCTTCAAGTACTATTTCCTGACCGGGTTCCACTGTACCGAGAAGCTCTATGCTGTCAAAGCCCTTTCCTTCCAGGTCTTTCTCATGCAATAAGGCACCTGAGCCCAGTTTTACCGAAGGTATTTCGGTGGAGCCGCTCGCGACTATTTTTATTTTTCCGTCTGCTTTTATTACTAAAAGTGTTCCTTCCAGTGAAGAGTTATTGATTACTATGCTGTTTTCTCCGCCACCTTTGACTACTGTACGGCCTTTGACCGTAACATTGTCAAGAACTACTTCTCCGTCTCCTATTCCTTCAGTGAGGAACAAATCGCCGTCGATCACCATGTCCCGCAAAACTACATCCCTGGTGTTGACTACAAGGTTTCCTTTATTGTCACCTGAATATGTACCTGGTTTTCTGATCAGATTTCCGGCTATTTTGTCCAGCAGGACTACAAATTCCGCTCTGGTAAGATTGTCGGCCGGAGCAATTATGTTTCCGATCTTTCCAACCATATATCCGTTTTCGACCAAAGCACTCAATGCTGCCCTGCAGCTTTCTTCTATGCCGGAAGCATCCCTGAATCTGCTTACAGCATCGATGTCAGTGACCTCAAGCCTGAAAGCGTTATACAGAATTACCGCAGCTTTCTGCCTGCTCACAGGAGCTGTTGGATCGAACCTTCCAGTTCCGTCATCTGCGATCACTCCTGCGTATAACGCTTTAAGCACATCGTTCGTATACCACGCTCTGTCAGGAATATCGCTGAAAATATTCTCCGCCTTTTCGACAAAGTTGAACACTCTGCTGATAAGAGCTATAAACTCTGCATTATTGATGCTGTTATTGGGTCTGATCGTTCCGTCGCCATAGCCGCATATGATGCCGTTTTGGATCCATTTGTCCAGTTGCTTCTCGGCCCAGTGTCCTGAGATATCGCCTGCAACTTCCTGAGCGCTCACGGGCGCAGCAAGTGTCAGAAGCATGGCGATAACCAGAACAATTGAGGCTTGCCTCCTTATCCTGGCCTTCATCGACAGCCCTCCTTTATTATTTTTTTCTGTATCGCAGAACTCTTTTGAAGTCTTCTGCGGCATATATAAAAGGAATCTCTGACTTTAAGTTAATTTCTTTAAATATTTAACTTAATAAAACAGAGATCCCTGATATCCTTTGATTGAAGCCGCCTCAATACTGAGCTGAATATTTCTTTAATCTGATGCGAACATAGATGTCCTGATGAAAGCCTGCAGCCTGAGACCGATACGGGAAAATGATGGTATGGATTCCCAATGGCTGGCTATTTAAATTTATCATTATTGATGATATTTATAAGTAGATAATTTTTTTAAATGGTTTTCTTTTTTTGGAATTGCAAAAGAAAAAAAGCATGAGTGAACCCATGCTTTTTTAGCTGATGATCAATAATATTATATCATATGCAAACGGGATCATGACTTGTTTTTACCAGCCTGTGTCGCCTGTAATGGTGTAAATCCCTCGCCCAATACTTCGCGCACGTCGATAAGAAGAACGAATGCTCTTTCATCGCAATCCTTCACGATTTCCTTGACGATGTGTATCTCTTCGCGTTTGACTACACACAGAAGGACGGTTTTGTCCTTCCTGCTGTACATACCGATCCCTTTTAGACCGGTAACACCTCTGTCCACTTCGTTGAGAAGCCTTTGAGCAATTTTCTCGGAATTTTCGGATATTATTAAAAGACTCTTGGAAAAATGCATGCCTTCCAGATAAGCATCGATGCTTTTTGAGGCCACATAGAGACTCAATGAAGCATAAAGACCTAACTTGACACTTTTGAACGCAATTATTGCAAATACTATAACGCAGCCATCCATAAACAGAAGATACTGGCCGACCGAGAATTTTGGAAACATCTTTCCCAGTACTGCAGCCAACAGGTCGGTACCTCCTGTCGTGGCATCTTCCTTAAGCACGATGGCCAGCCCAAATCCCATAATCCCTCCTCCCAGCAGCGCATACAGAAGTAAATCGGGATTTGCCATTTCGGTGTCCAGATTTATGAAATATTCATTTATAAGCCAGTTGAAAAACGGAGCGGTCAGGTCTATCAGCAATGAGAGTATTATTGCTCCGAATAAAGAACGTATTATGAATCTGCGCCCTTTGCTCTTATATCCCAGCAGAAACAGCGGTATATTAAAAACGAGCATCAGGATTCCCACAGGGATAACTCCGTTCAGAATGTAGTAGACAACGGTAGAGAGTCCTGAAACTCCTCCCGGCGCAAGCTTGAAGGGAATAAGGAACACATTCATAGAAATTGCTGTGATCAGACAGCCGAGAGTGATCAAAACATAAGATTTCCATGTTCTTTTATCCCTGAACATCATTACTTCCTCCGCTCTTTATCCATAGTATATGCATGAATTATTCCCTGAATCCCGATCCCCGATCAGCCGAAGGCACAACAAAAAACCGGGCATATACCCGGTTTCGTTCATTATTTGATGCCGTATTTTTTCTTAAACTTATCAACACGTCCACCGGTATCAACAAGCTTTTGTTTTCCGGTAAAAAACGGATGACACTGTGAACATATTTCAACTCTGAGTTCCGGTTTTGTCGAACCTGTTTCAAATGTTTCGCCACATGCACAGCGTACAACTGCCGGTCCGTATTTTGGATGGATACCTTCCTGCATGGTTTTCACCTCGCTTACAATCCTTGCGTCGTTTCATTTATAGAAACCAACTTTTTTCTTTCCTAAAAAAGCATCGATAGGTATTCTACCACAAAAATATAATGAATGCAAGCAAAAAGAATCCAATATATCACTCCTGCCTTATTCTTTCCACGGCAAAACTTTCAAAACCGAAACCTTCATTCAGGCACTCCATTCCGACCCTCCCGTATCCGAACTGTTCGGGATCGGTGTACGAAAGTTCCTGCCAGTCTTTGACCGAAACGGTTATCGTGTTCCCTTCGGCTTTCACCATGACATTCAGCTTATCCGGCATGCTTTTGTCGAGAGCCATACGGACCAGCTCGGTCTCTTCGTATGAACAGCGGATCAGACTTATGCTTTCTGCATCTATCCTTATTCTGTACCCAAACAGCGAAGCTGATACCTGAGCATCGAACCATGACTCCCTGGTCGATCTGACGAAAATCGAACAGTTCCCGTTTGTACGGGGATCGATATGTACAGTTGCGCGAACCGCATAGTCGGTCCATCCCCAGTCTCCACAAAATGCCATCCCCCTGTTTTCTGCACAGGTAAAACCGCTGTATTTGCGGATCATGCTTCTGTCCTTCTTGTGTCCCAATATTTCAAGCTCAGGGCATATGTTATATCCCTGAAGGATTATTTCCTTTTCTTCAGCAGGCCTGTACGGGACTATCTCAAAATGATCCAGTATACAATCATCGGTGACATCCCTGATTTCAAACTTCCTGATACCTGATTCCAGATACAGATGACCCATATTTATTGTTTCAAATCCGTCGCTGTCGGTCACACCTTTTACTTTCCCTGACAGAACACCGTAGCTGGATGTCATGGTTATTTTCTTCCCGGAGCATCTCACTCGTGCAAATACGCTGTATTCTCCGTCATTCTTAACATTGATGCGGTAGGACAGCACCGACTGGCTGTTTAAGCGTACTGCACATATTTGCAGACCCTTTTCGCTGATTTTCTCTTTACTGCAATCGTAAAGACTTCCATGAACGGCATCAAAACGGCCGGGAACAGATTTTACAGCCGCAAGGTCACCTGAACCGTCGGTCTTTGCCGAATACCCCACAAAACCAGGGCTGCCTTTGCAGCTTATCCCTAAAGCGCCGGTACCTATGTCAGCATTCAGTTCACAGCGGAGCAAACCGTTGAACCATATTCTGAGCTTCTTTTCTGCCGAATATGAGAAACGTATGCACAGCAGCGCATCCATTGCGATGCAGTCAGGCAGATCGCCTTTATAAATGACGGCATTCCCGGCATCAAGCAGCCTGAAACTGTTGCTTTCAGCCGAAAGGATCAACGGAGAACTGCTCCCTGACCCCAAAACTATGCTGAATCTTTCACCCCTGGGGTTGATATTGACTTCAGCCGTAAAGGATTCAGGCAGGCATGGAGTCATAATGAATTCAATACCGTTCAGATCTTTCTTTTCCAGGCCTTCTCCGTTCCTGCAATAAAACTCGGGCATCTCCGGAAGCGGCTGTTCCCACCATGTCGCATTTGCATACATGCGGGCTTCATTGAAGAAGAGCCTGTCTATGTTGAGGCTTCTGAATGGCACTTCCGGTCTGAAGTCGAAAGAATGGTAGGCTATATACCAGCTGTCCAAGTCAGGTCCCAAAACGCTTGAACTATGACCGAGGGCATGGAATTCATCACCTGTCTCAAGCAATATCGTCCTGTTTCTCAAGTTCATGAACCCGTCGGCAGGCGATGTTTCTGAGACACTGTAGGCCACCCTGTAACCCCTGCTGAGCAGATGATTGCCTGTGTATGTGAGGTAATACCTGCCGTTCCTTTTGATCATCATCGGCCCTTCAGTCCAGTGTCCAAGCCAGCTTTCGGGAATAGTACGCCCCGATATATCCGGAAATTCGGGCGAAGGCATTTCATGCACCACTATTCCCTGATGGCCTGCTCTGTACAGATACTCCCTTCCGTCATCATCGGTGAAAAAGCTGCCGTCGATCATAAGCCCGAAATTTTCTGAGACGAGTTCAAACGGACCTTCAGGGGAATCAGAGGACAGAATATAGTGCCCGCTGCCTTTAGGTGATGTAACCATGAAAAACTTCCCGTGCGTGTAGCATACCTCCGGAGCATATGCTCCGGTGATCTCAGGCAGATCACATACGCTGCCCACATAGCTGAAATTTATCAGGTCATCTGATTTCCAGCATCTGATTTCGGAGCCCTTGCTTGAACAGTACAGATAATACCGCCCGTCATGCCTCATTATGAACGGATCTCCCATTTGATTGCCATCCCATTCATTTTCAAGCCTGAACGGATTTTTATATGACCCGGACATACCCTGATTCCCCTTTTATCGTTTTATAGAAGATTGATATATACTTAGGTACAGATCATCTTACCACGAAGTTGTCAAAATACGTTTTGCAGTAGTGCGCCCTCACACCTGCAGCTCCATATGAATATGAAGAATCATTGACATCGATGACGGGAGTTGCCGTATCATTGACGTAAACCTTTATATTCTGCCCGTTTACGACTACTTTCATATGATACCAGGTATCCCTGTTGACCGTGAAATTTGTCACTGTGATCGGATTCCATGTTCCGTTCATTTTCCCGAGAACGACCACGTTGTCTCCGAGCCCGGCAAAGTATCCGTTCATGGCATCAGCACCGCTTGAAGGATTGGTGACTCTGAAAACTATGCCGGAATTTGGAGTATCTACAGGTCTTATATCTGCCTCCACCGTATAATTGCTCCAACTGAAATCTCCGGCCAGCGATTTTCCGCTGCCATTGTTCGATATGCAATACTGGCCGTTTTCAACAGTCCATGTCCCGCCGTATTTTGTCCATCCATTATCGTTGCCGTCATTGAAATCGTCGGTAAGATTTCTGAAGAATTCTACATTATCTATATCAGCCCACTGGGAGGTGCTGCTCACCCGTGTGTAAAATCCTATCGTCGCCTGGTTGTTCGTTACGTTGATATTACCGATCTCAACAGGTGTCCACTGGGTCGTTACAGGGAAGTTCACCGTTCTCATGGCACCGCCGTAATCCTTTACTTCCATGTAACACTGCGGCTGTCCTCCGCTGCTTCTCAGATAAGCCCTCATAGTATAGATACCGTTATCCAGGCCCGATATGGTCTGACCTATATAAGCAGTGCCGGTTCCGCCGGAAGGTGACGCAAGCCCGATAAAGTAATTTCCTCCGCCCGGACACCTTGCCAGGCCATCGTTGATGCCGTGAACTATGATACGGTTTGGATAATCGTCACCATATGTGGTCCAGCCGCTCTTGTTCGCGGTTTCAAAGGACCAGTTGTTCACAAGGTTTTTCAGGTATGGCGTTACTGTAGTAGACCATCTGAGCCATACTCCCATGCTGGGATAATTGGTGCTGGTCGCAGCTACTACCTGATTATTGTCCACTGCCATCAATGCGTTCCAGTTGGAGTTCGAATTATCATCTACAGGCCATACAGTAAAAGGATAGCTCCAGCCGGTCGCATCGCTGTTGCCAAGTACGGCTTTGAACACACTGTAGCTGTCACCTGCATTTTTTGTGTCTTCATCGGTCTGGAATGAAACCATGAGTTTATTGTCCCCGCGACGCACAACAAATGGCGCACCTGCTTTTCTTCCCGTCTGTGAAGGAGTATAAAGCTCATATCTGGGACCGCTCCAGTTATATCCGTCGGGCGATATCTTATACTTTATCACAAACGGATATCCCGGTTTATCTGTAGATTCGAATACGACTATGTAGCTGCCGTTGCTCATCTGGCACCATACCGGCATTCCTTCGCGGGAATTGGCAGCTACTCCGTCACACACCAGGATAGGGCTGCTCCAGCCATTTCCCGTCCAGGTTTTCATATATATGTTCTGCTGGTCGAAACGTGATGTCACACTGGGCCCGTCATTTGCATACATCACCGCGATGGTGTTGCCGATATATCCCAGATGCGGCTCCCAAACCCCACGGTAGGAGTTGCAGACTTCAGCTGCGATCTGGCCGTTGGGAAGGTCGCTCCATGTGGCACCGTTGTTTGTGCTCACCTTTACCCTCAGATAACTGTAATAATTTCCTCCGGAATTTATCACTACTCTGTATGCAAGCCATATGTCGCCGTTTTTCAACTGCAGCATCTGACCATTGGCACAATCCCCGGCGCTGTCCTGGGCAACAGTGACCTTGCCCCCCCATGTCCTGCCGCCGTCTGTGCTTCTCATCACTTTAACCTTTGCATAGCCGCCGCCTTCATTGGTGTCAAAACTAAGCAGCCAGTCCCCGTTATTCAGCTTCAGCAATCTTGGATACCAGACCCCGCCACTGGATGGAGTGAAAGCTTTTACAGAGTCCCCCGATACCCAGTTATAACCGTTTGAGGATGCTGATAATTGAATCGATGAAGATACCAAAGATATAATAACCACCACCAATGACAAACATATTATCCTTAATGCCCTTTTCATTATAATATACCTCCCCGATAACCTTCCATTCCAATCGTTTTACTTATATTTTCAGGTGTAAAATATAAAAGTCCGATCTTTGATGTCGCCATATGAAGATTACATGGAAAAGCATGAAATATGCATTATGAAGGCGGCTTATCAGTGCAGGGTCTTCTCATGACATAATGGCATCACGTATTTTTTCAACTGCTGCTTTGGGTTTTCTTTGCATGTCTGTAAGTCCGTTCGTTTCCTGCATAACATCAGAAAGCTGGGTGTAGCAGAACCCTGCGATCCTGTCGTTCCGGGTTATTGCTTTTGTCAAATCCCTTATTTTTGAAACCAGCTCATCCTCGTTTTGTGCACTGTCATTGTATCCCCAGCCGTTGCTTCCTTTAAGCTTGATCCCCCCATACTCGCTTACCAGGATGGGCTGCCCGCTGTATCTCTCGCCTTCGGAATACATGATCCTCGACTGTGCTGTGGTTTCAAGGATTTTGTAGACATTGTCGCCGCCATACTTTTCACTTGCGCTTTCAGGATCCATGGTATAGTCATGTATACCTACTATATCAGTGGGATTTACCTGCTCCCAGCCGTCGTTTGTCGAGACCAGTCTGGTATCGTCGAGGCTTTTTATGTAGTGGTACATCATTTTTGCAAGATTTTTCTCTTTCTCATTGGACAAAATCCTGAAAACGCCCCAGCTTTCGTTCAGAGGAACCCAGGTGATGATACACGGGTGGTTATAGTCGCGCCTGATGAACTCTCCCATGTCCCTTATCAGAGCATTTACCGAATTTTCTGTGAAGATGTAGGCACTTGGAAGCTCGCCCCATACCAGCAGCCCCAATTTGTCAGCCCAGTAGTAATAACGGGGATCTTCGATCTTCTGATGCTTTCTGGCTCCATTGAACCCCATCTTCCTGGTAAGCTCCACATCAAGCTTCAATGCGTCACCAGACGGCGGAGTCAGAAGAGAGTCAGGCCAGTATCCCTGATCCAGGACCAGCCTTTGATACAGCTGGCGGTTGTTCAGGTAGATCTTGTCCCCGATGCAGCTGATCTTTCTCATCCCGAAATATGTTTCAGCTTCGTCCACTATCTTTCCGCCATCGATCAGGAACAGCCTTACATCGATCAGATTCGGAAATTCAGGAGACCAGTACAGCCTTGCTTCAGACTCTATGCCATATTCGCCAAACTGGTATGATGTAGTTGCCCTGCCGTCCGCTACACTTGTTGCACATTTGCCGATGAGATTGCCGTTCATGGAAAGTTCAGCCATTATTTCACAGTTATCGGTACAGCTGACTGAAATGCTTATTTTGCATTCGTTATTGTCAATGTCAGGGGTTATGAATACAGACTCGATATATTTTGGGCCGGTAAACTCAAGCCATACGCTCTGCCATATCCCGCTGGTATTGGTATACCAGCAATACTTCGGCTCCTGTCCCCACATCTGCTTGCCTCTGGTCTGTTCCTTGGAATAGCTGTCTTCGGCCTTGACCAGCAGTCTGTTTTCACCGACCGATACATATTTGGATATCTCAAATTCAAAAGGCGTATAGCCGCCGATATGATCTCCGATATAATGGCCGTTCACCCATACCCTGGCTTTATAATCCACGGCCCCGAACTTCAAGAGTATCGAGCCTTCCATATCGCTTTCGGTTATATGGAAGCTTTTCCCGTACCAAAGATTGCCGCAATACTCATCGGTCCCTATTCCGCTGAGTTTCGATTCATATGAAAACGGCACATTTATTTTCCTGTCGAATATGGGTTCGGGGATTCTCCCGTTATTTTCATATATATTGTCATGATCAAATGCAAAATCCCACTCGCCGTCCAGGCTGCGCCATCTTTCGCGAATAAAATCAGGCCTCGGATATTCCGATTTGTCAAACATTACAATAAGTCCTCCTTGCTCTGTAGTTCCTGTATCATTGCTGTTCAGCGAATTTCCCCGAATTTTATCTCAATGCGTGAATTCTTGCCTGAATATGTACTGGTCAATGCTACTATCCTTCCATCCTTGAGCGGATACAATGCGTTCCAGTTGTCATCTCCGGGGGATTCAAAGGCAGGCTGCTGAACTACCCATGTGTCACCGCTATCCAGTGACCATAAAGTATGCATATCTATACCGCCGGGATTCCTGTCAACCTGACATGAAGCTACAAGAACTCCGTTGGGCATGGTAACTACGAATGGAGCCGCTCCGACAGAATTGAATGCATTCGTGGGTGAATAGAGTATTTTCCGCTCTCCTGACCAGTCATATCCATCCTCAGAAATTTTGTATCTGATAATGAAAGGCTTAAAACCCGTCGGATCATCTGTGGCTTCAAATACAGCCAATACCTTATTGTCCTTTGTTATAGTCCAAACAGGCATTCCATCACGGGATAACACATTGTCGCTGACCCTTATAGGATCGCCCCATGTCTTGCCGAAATCATCAGACACTTTCATTTCGATGACCTGCGGGAACTGAGGCTGATATACTTCACTGGCATACATGACCGCCAATTTGCCATCAGGCAAAAATCCCATATGCGGTTCCCACACGCCACGGTAATTATCCATCATTGCTTCAGCGATCACGCTCAATTCTTCCCAGGTCTCTCCATTGTCGCTGCTTCTGGAAACTTTCAGGATCTTGTGATGTCCGTTCACAACTCTGTAGGCAAGCAACACGTCCCCGTCAGGAAGCTGGACCATCTGTGCATTAGCAGCATCTCCTGCACCAAACGATGCTGTTGACAAAACCGTCCATGTTTTTCCCTTGTCCCTGCTTCTGGAAACCTGGATCCTGGTTTCGATGGCACCGTCGTTGGTATCGTACGCGACAAGCCAGTCACCGTTCTTCAACACCAGCATTCGCGGATAAAAAGCTCCATGCGCTGCATTTTCCGGTTCAAAAACAACTGTGCTCTCGGTATCCCATACCAGTGAATTCTCGTCGGTGACGACCTGGGCCGAATTATTGACAAGATAATATATCAACGCACCGGAGCAGATCACCAGCACTACAATAATTATCAAAACATATTTTAGTTTCATAAACACCTCTGAAATCAGGCTTTCAAGCCTGTAATAACGATGGATTCGATAATATAACGCTGTGCAAAGGCAAACACGATGATGAGAGGAAGCATTGCCTGGAATGCGCCTGCCATGATCAGCGAGAAGTTGGAGTTATACAATCCCTGGAAGTTTGTCAGAAGGACCGGCAGCGTTTGCCTTTCAGGTGTATTCAGATAGATCATGGGACCAAAGAAGTCATTCCAGCAGCCCATGAAGGAAAGTATTCCCTGTGCGGCTATGGCCGGTATGCCCAACGGCAGTATAACTATCCTGAATATCATAGGGTAGCTTGCTCCATCGATCTTTGCTGCCGAAATCAGATCATCAGGTATGCCCTGGAAGTATTGCCTCAGGAAGAAGATCACCGCGGCATTGCCAAACAGGCCTGGAACTATTATAGGCAGCAGGGTGTCGACCCATTTCAGTTTTCCGTACCCGATATACTGGGGAATCAGCACCACAGCATACGGGATCATCATTGTAGCAAGCAGCATTATGAAAAGCTTGTCTCTGCCTGGAAACTTAAGCTTGGCGAACGAAAATGCCGCAAGGGCTGAGACCAGCATTCCTACAACTGTTACCGTAACCGATACTATGGAGGAATTTATTATTCCTCTGAAAAACGGCACCAGTCTCCAGACATCCAACAGATTCTGGAAGTACCAGGGATCCGGTATGAATTTATAGGGAAAGGATATCTGATATGCATCCTTTGTTAGCGCGGTCAATATCATGATTATAAAAGGCAGGATCGTCATCATTACTCCTAAGGACAGAATGACTCTTACTGTCCAGTCGGTAATGCGTTTTTTTGCAGAGGAACTGACAACCATATGATCACTCCATTCGAACGATTAGTCTGTATACACCCATTTCGAAGACATACGAAAGTTTATCAGGGTCAGAACAAATATTATCAGTCCCACAACCCATGCAATAGCGCTCGCATAACCCATCTGATAATAACTGAAAGCACTTTGCCATAAGTAATATATTACTGTAGCGGCTGAGAATTCGGGACCGCCTGCGCTTGCTCCGGAAACCGGGAACATAACATATGTCTGCGCCATACCCTGTAATCCGCCTATCACACCCATTACTACAAGGAAGAATATTGTGGGTGTAAGGAGAGGAAGAGTAATCTTTCTGAATATTTGCATCGAATTTGCTCCATCGACGATAGCCGCCTCATAATAAGAACCTGGAATGTTCTGCAAACCTGCCAGGAAAAACAGCATATTTGGCCCTGTACTTGACCATATCCCCATCGCTATCATCGGGATCTTTACATATTCAGCTTCTCCGAACCAATAAGGACCATGGACTTTGAACAAATTGTACAACAATGTATTGATCAGGCCGTTATCAGCATTGAACAGCCATAAGAACATCTGGGATACTGCAACAACAGAGCAAACTGCCGGAATATAATAAAGAACCTTGAAAACACCTACTCCGGACATTTTTCTGTTAAGCATCAACGCAAGAATAAGACTCAAAACCATGCTTATGGGAATGCCCATCATGAGGTAAAAAGTATTGTATAATGCTTTCCAGAACTTGGGGTCCTTCACCAGCTCCACATAATTTTTGAATCCTATAGGTACTGCCGGGGTCAGGATATCCCACTTCTGAAAACTTATCCAAAGTGAAAAGACCAGCGGAACGGCCAGAAATATGAAGAACTGAAGGATGGGACCCATAATGAATAAATAACCCCAAAATGCTTCCCTATGCTTTGTCCGGATATTTAACCTCATAAACACACGCTCCTTAACTACGCGACCGAAAAGCGATTCTTAAGCAGCAAAGGATATCGGGGTATCCTTTGCTGCCTGAGTTTTATCGCAATGTCTGATTTACTCTGTCAAAACTTAATTCGAAGGAACATTTCCGCCTTCTTCATAAAGCTTCTGAAGGATAGGCTGCTCTTTCTTTACCCATTCTTCAGGACTCATTTTGCCGTTCATGACTTCTGCAAGGTCCTGATTGAACTGATCGAGCCATTTATTGTCCACATTGCCGCTTCCGATATCGGGAGCGCTGTATTTTTCGATATAGTCAAGGAATACGAATCTGCTCTTGGGTCCTTTATCCATTTCGAGGAACTCGCCTCTGGCCATTGAAATCAGGTTCGGAACCATTTGACCCATCTGATACAGTTCTCTCTGTCCGTCGGGATCCAGTGTCAGATATGATGCAAGATCGAATGCCTGCTGCTGATATTTTGTCTTAGCATATACACCGATACCCATCGAACCAAGCCAGTTCCTTGATATGCCTGTGTCTTTGTCCATCGGCCATTGTGCGATATCCCATTCGAATTCCAGTTGTGTCCAGAATGTAGGCTGATCCCACGGTCCCATACCTGTTATGCCGATCTCACCGGCAAGCCAGCGGTTCCACCAGGAGTTCGCTGAGTTTTCGTTCGCATTGGGAGCGTAGTGATATGTATTGGTGATATCATAAAGCAATTTCAAACCTTTTACGAACTCGGGAGTATCGATGGTCACTCTTGTCTTGTCCTCGGACAGCCAGCTTCCGCCCATACTCCAGATGGCTGCTTCATTAGGAATGAACGCGCAACCGAACTGATCGATCTTGCCGTCGCCGTCTTTATCCTTGGTCATTTTTGCACACGCATCGAGGAATTGCTCCCATGTCCAGGGCACCTTCGGATCGGGAGGAGTTACGCCGCATTCTTCCATAAGAGTCTTATTGTATACCATAGGATATGGTCCAACGTCTTTCGGCAGGGCATAAAGATCTCCTTTGCCCGAAATCTGGCCGTCGGATGACCATCTTATCAGGGCCTGCGGCCAAACATCATTCTTGTCAAACACTGAAGCACTGTCCAGGTACGGAGACAAGTTGAGCAGAGTGTTCGATTTGACGTATTTCATGAAATCTCCGCCTGTTACATAGAAAACATCGGGTGCTGTTCCGCCAGCGATAGCGGTGCTGAGTTTCGTTGCGAACTGACCGGGATCAACGTTTATGTACTTCACTGTGATATTCGCGTTCTTATCCTGGAACTTATTGAACATCTTCTGGAAAATCTCCTGTTCAGATGGCTGACCCCATCCCATGAATGTCATTTCGATCTTTTCATCTGATTTGCCTTGATTTCCTGATGTAGTGGTTTGATTGCCGCCTGAAGGTGTCTGTGTTGTTCCTGATTCTTTAGAACCGCAGCCTGCAAGTACCGAAACTGCAAAAACCAGGCATAGTAAGACTAATAGAATTCTCGACTTTCTCATGTTTTTCCTCCTTCAATTTTATTGCACCGTTTTTGTGAATTAACGCTACCGTATTCATTCCCGTTAACGTTAACATTTGGTACATTTTTATAATAACATGGCCTTATTTTAAAAGTCAATAATTTGCTTCAAATTTTGTCCGCCTTTTTTTCCAATCATTCGACAAGGCTTTAAAATCCGCTTTATAATTTAGTTTTCAATGATTTTGAACATTTCATCTCGAATGTATATATATTACTTTAAATCTATATTGCAAATAAATAGTGAGTGAATGGAAATTGTCGCCGTTTACGAAAAAGGGAATGCATCAATCGGCCTATAAGTATACTGATCATGCATTCCCGTTACAATGACTTGCTTTGTTATTACTTGATGCTTATCGTGTGCTCTTTCTGACAATCAGTTTGGATTCGAGTATTACTTTCTCAAATGGCACCTTATTGTATTCCGTTTTATACCCGATATGCCCCATGAGCATCTCCACTGCTCTTCTTCCAATTTCCTCCTTTTGCACATCTATGGTCGTCAGCGGAGGGTAGGAATATTCACCGTACGAAATATTGTCAAAACCGATAACCGATATCTGCTCAGGTATCGCATAGCCCCTTTCGCTAATGTTGTGCATTATTCCTATGGCTATCAGGTCATTATATGCAACAATGCCGTCAAACCCCAGAGATACGAAATCTGTCGATGCAGATATCCGGTTCCCGCCCTGAAGCGAAGAATCAGCAGTAAAAACCGCCGAACAGTCAAGACCTCTTTCTTTGAGGGCTTTTGCCCATCCCTTCTGTCTTGCCTTGCTGGGAAGTGTGTCCTCATCCCTGCTGATATAGGCTATTTTTTTA
The DNA here is from genome assembly GCA_012840245.1 of Clostridiaceae bacterium. Classification (GTDB taxonomy): domain Bacteria; phylum Bacillota; class Clostridia; order DSM-8532; family DSM-8532; genus DTU059. The sequence goes on along the minus strand of DULR01000059.1, from coordinate 5,643 downwards.
CATCCACGGTCCAGCAGATAGGATGTGGCCAGGTAACCCTCTTTTTCTTCATCCACCTCAATGTAGCTTATGGGTACATTGGAATGGGTAGCGAGCAGAACAGTGGGAACATTGTGCTTTTGCAGCAGGTGCAATGATTCTTCACCTTTGTCCGGGTAGAACATCAAAAGACCGTCTACCCTTGACGAGAGCATTATGCTGACTGCATTATACAACCCTTCCGCGGTTTCTTCGCTGTTGGCCAAAATCAGGTTTTGTCCCCTTCTGGTCAGTTCCTTCTGTATAACACCAACAACAGGCCAATGGTATGGATTTTGGGTTTCGCCCATGATCAGACCTATTGTGTTCGTTCTCTTGCCCGATAGCCCTCTGGCCAGCAAATTGGGCAGGTATCCCATTTCCTTAGCCTTTTGTCTTATCAGATCAGCTGTCTCCTTCTTGATCTCGCCTCTGTTGGAAAGAGCCCTTGACACTGTATTTACCGAGAACCCCGTTTTTTCGGCGATCTCCTTTATAGTAACCTGTTTCATTCAAATGCCTCCCGGAAAATGATGCAATATTATTCTCGATAACGATAACGTTAATTCTATAATAACACACTTCCTGATTTTTTCATATAATTGTGCATCAAATTCTGTCGTTCATGTAAAAACTCCAATAAAACCAATATAGCAGAAACTTCGATCCAATATGTCCCGATATCGCAAAAGCCCCTGCAGTTTATGCTTTTTTATCCAAACTTCTGATCATTCTGACGATCTTTGATATCTTGTCGTCATCTTTTATTCCGTTCGTTTCAACTCCGCTGCTTATGTCAACTCCACATGGCTCCAGCATCTTTATGGTTCGCTCTATATTTTCCATGTTCAGACCGCCGGCAATGAAGAATTCCTTATTCAGCTTCGGAACGACTGAATGATCGAATGTTTTTCCGCTTCCGCCATAAAAACCTTCAACATAGGCATCGAGCAGCAATATGTCACAGGGAAACTTTTCATATTTCAATATCTGGTCTGCGTTTTTAACCCGTACGGCTTTGATGACAGGACATGGGATTCGGCTTTTCAGCTTTGAAATGTACACAGGGCTTTCATCACCATGCAGCTGGACAATATCGATTATGCCGTCATAAAACAGCCTCTCGATAAAATCTAACGGCGCATTTACAAACACTCCTGCCGCCCTGATACGTTCGTCAAGCAATTTTTTCAGCTTACCAGCCTGATTTGGATCGATCTGCCGGCGGCTTTTGCAGAAGACGAAGCCAATGTAATCAGGAAGCCACAGGTTCACCGACTTTATATCCTCTTCCCTTGTCAGGCCGCATATTTTAATTTTGGTCATTGCCGTTACCTCTCAGGTACTCGATCATTTTCTTTTTATCCTGGCATATCATGAGCGCTTCGCCGATCAGGACGCCATCCGTCTTCGCCTTTCTCAGCATTTCAACGTCTTCCGGGGTTTTTATACCACTTTCGGATACGAAAGCTATGTTATCGGGAACCATCTCCCTCAATCTGATGCTGTTGGTTATATCCACCGAGAAATCATTGAGATTGCGGTTGTTGACCCCGATTATCCCTGCCCCTGCATTAAGGGCTGATTCGATTTCGGCATCGTTGTGGGCTTCCACAAGGGCCGACATGCCCAGCTCATGACAAATCGACAGGAATTGATAAAGGGTTTTGGTATCCAGCAGCGTACAAATCAGCAGAACGGCCGAGGCTCCGAGGATCTTGCTTTCATAGATCTGGTATGGATCGATTATAAAATCCTTTCGCAACACCGGCACCGATACCTTGTCTTTGATTTCAGCCAGATATTTGTTCCCGCCTTTGAAAAATCTGGGCTCGGTCAGCACCGAGATGGCATCCGCTCCCGCTTCTTCATAATCCGATGCTATCCGAAGATATGGAAAGTCCTCCGCGATCATTCCCTTAGACGGCGATGCTCTTTTAACCTCACAGATGAAGCTTATATCCTGTTTCCTCAATGCCTTCTCAAAGGGAAAATCTGATGTTATATCTGCGCTGTATGCTTTATCCCTGATTTTTTCCAAGGGCAGCAGCTCTTTCATCCTCTCGACACGCAGTCTGGTCGCGGCAACGATTTTTTCAAGGATCATATGACCACCTCATTGGTCAGACGGCGGAAATCTTCAAGCTTTTTCTGGGCTTTTCCGCTGTCTATCATATCCCTGGCCAAATCCACACAATCGTTCACCGTACGGTTTTTCAAGCCCAGATAAAGCGCCATGGCCGAGTTCAGAATGACCACCTCCCGCTTTGGCCCCTGCTCCTCGCCTTTAAGTATGCTCATTGTGATTTGTGCATTCTTTTCAGGGCTGCCTCCGCACAGGTCTTCCAGCCTGCATCTCTGAAACCCGAACTGTTCGGGTGTTATTGTATATGAACGGAGCTTTCCGCTGTCGATTTCACATATATAGGTCTCACCGGTCAGGGTGACTTCATCCATTCCTTCATCGCCCCCGCTCACCACCATGCCTCTCCTGACCCCAAGGTTGGCAAGCACCTGCGCCAGGGGTTCAACTAGCTTTCGGTCATAAACACCCATTAGCTGCATCGAAGCTCCAGCAGGATTGGCCAGTGGACCCAGTATATTGAAAATAGTCCTTATCCCCAGCTCTTTCCGCACCGGTGCCGCATATTTCATCGAAGTATGGTAGAGCGGCGCGAACATAAAGCAGATATCACATTCTTCAAGCACCCTTTCGTTTTGCTCCGGGGTCAGGTTTATGTTTACTCCCAGACATTCCAGAACATCTGCAGCACCGCTTTTACTGGACACTCCCCTGTTCCCGTGTTTGGCCACCGGAACACCGCACGCTGCTGTCACGAAAGCTGCTGTGGTGGATATGTTGAATGTATTGGTGCAGTCACCTCCTGTCCCCACGATATCGACCACATCCCGGAACGGGTTCAATTTTTTTGCTTTTTCGCGCATCACCGCAGCGCACGCAGTGATTTCCTCCACCGTTTCTCCCTTCATGCGAAGCCCCGTCAGCAGAGCTCCTATCTGCGCCTGTGTCGCCATACCTTCCATGATGGCGCCCATAACAGTCCTGGCATGCTCAAAATCAAGGTTCTTACCATTTACGACATCATTTATTGCATTCCTGATCATAAATCATTCTCCTTTCAGAAAATTTCTTAGAATTGCATGGCCATGAGGTGTCATGACCGATTCGGGATGGAACTGGACACCGTATACTTGGTGAAACCTATGCCGTACTGCCATGATCTCTCCGGCTTCGTCCAACCCTGTGATTATCAGATCTTTGGGAAGGGTCTCTCTTTTCGCAGCCAGAGAATGGTATCTGGCAGCCTCGATCCTGTCAGGAAGCCCATAAAAAAGCGGACAGGAATTGTCAATATAAATCATTGATTTCTTGCCGTGCATCAGCCTTCCGGCATAAGAGATCACCGCTCCATACACCTCGCATATGGCCTGGTGTCCCAGGCAGACGCCCAGTATGGGCACCCTTCCGGCCATCTTCCGTATCAGATCTTCGCAAATACCGGCTTTATCAGGTCTGCCCGGTCCGGGGGAAAGAATTATATGTGTCGGATCAAGTATTATGACCTCTTCAACAGATATGGCGTCATTTCGGACCACTCTGATGTCAGCATCTGTTTGACCAGTCAGCTGGACCAGGTTATAAGTGAAGCTGTCGTAATTATCGATGATCAATATCACAGGCCATCCACCTCCGCTGCTTTGCAGATCGCATTTAACACGGCCTGTGCCTTGTTGCCCGACTCCTCATATTCCTTTTCAGGTATGCTGTCGGCAACGATGCCACCGCCTGCCTGAACATAAACTTTATTGTCTTTCCTGACGGCCATCCGGATCGCGATGCAGGTATCCATGTTCCCTGAAAAATCAATATATCCCAAAGCACCTCCGTAAATGCCCCGGGGCTCGCTCTCAAGTTCATCTATTATCTCACATGCTCTGAATTTTGGAGCTCCGGACAGCGTCCCGGCCGGCAGGATAGCTTCGATAGCGCTTAATCCATCGCATTCCGGTCTTATATCGCCTTCCACCCTGGAACAGATATGCATGATGGTCGAGTACTTGTGTACCTTGATATATTCAGTCACCTCTACCGAAGAGAATTTTGAGATCTTGCCAAGATCGTTCCTTCCCAGATCCACCAGCATATTATGTTCGGCCAGTTCCTTCTCATCGGAGAGCAGCTCCTTTTCAAGCATCATATCCTCTTCATCCGTTTTGCCCCGCGGTCTTGAGCCTGCAACCGGAAAAGTGGCCAGTCTGCCTTTGCGAAGCTGTATGAGCGTTTCAGGAGAGGAACATATTATTTCGGTATCGCCCATATTCATATAGACCATGTAGGGTGAGGGATTGGTGGTTCTCAGGACCCGGTATGCGTTTATCAGGCTGCTTTTATATGGAGCTGTGAACTGCCGCGAGATGACTGCCTGGAATATATCGCCTTCCCTGATATATTCTTTGGTTCTCTCAACAAGCCGGCAGTATTCTTCCCTGCTCACGTTGCATCTGAATCTGACATTTTTATCGCTTTCGGGGAAAGAAGGCATTTGCGTACCTGTGATAACCTCTGTTATTTCGTCGATATTTCTGACCGCCTTTTTGTAATTCTCTTCAGCATTTTCAGTTTTCATGTTCACAACAATGCAGATCTTCTGTTTCAGGTGGTCATATACGATGACCCTGTCAAACAGCATGAGTTCGAAGTCATTGAATTCGCCGCGCTTTATTTTTAGTCCCTTCTCGGCCAGGCTGAACATGGAGTAGGAAAAATATCCCACAAAACCTCCCGTAAACGGCGGCATGCCTTCTATTTCAGGTGCCCGGTAATCCTGCAGGATCTTACGCAGCATATCGTATGGTTTGTCTGTTAAAACTACCTTGATCAAGTCCTCTTTCTCAACAATGATCCTTTTCTCCCTTCCACAGATGCGCATGACAGGATCATAGCCAAGAAAAGAATATCTGCTCCATTGAGTTCCCGCTTCCACGCTCTCAAGCAGGAAACAGCTCTTGCTTATGGCCGATATCTTTCCAAGCAGCATTATGGGCGTGACAGTATCGGCGTGGATCTCCTTTAGTATCGGTATGATGTCATAGTCTTTTGCCAAAGCACATACTCTTTCGTAATCAGGTCTGACCATTTTTCTTCCCTCCAGTCTTTTTGGGTATAAAAAAAGGCTTTTGTCCACGTAAGGGACAAAAGCCTAGCTTCTGCGGTGCCACCCTGATTGGTAAAAAATTACCCACTCGATTCTCGCGTACAATCATACGCTACCCTTTGATAACGGAGGGGACCCCGTCGTTGCCTACTCCCCGGATCGGGTTTCGAAACGCCCTTGCAAGCCCATTCAATATGCTCCGGCATACCGCCCTCTCACCACCGGCGGCTCTCTGCGATGCTTTTGCATATCTACTCTTCTTGCGCATCGGTTTATCGATTTTTTCTTACTATACTATATGGAACCGGGTTCCTTATAAATTAAAAAAGCTTTTATCCCGACAAGGGACAAAAGCTTTGCTTCTGCGGTACCACCCTGATTGGTGCAAATACACCCACTCAAATTGTATACTGACATATACACCCAGCTGATAACGGGCAGGGCCCCC